>CAYOTJ010000131.1:0-8556 GCA_964406855.1 uncultured Saprospiraceae bacterium | reverse complement strand
TACCCGGAAGAGCGCAGCGAAGATTTTTACCCGACCGAGCAGCGCGAGGGCGTTTACCCGGAAGAGCGCAGCGAAGACGTGGTGGTAGCCGACTAGCGAAGCGACGGCGGACGTTTACCCGGCCGAATACAATGAGGACGTGGTGGCGGTATGGGCCGGCCGGGCTTGAGCCAAAGCCGGAAATAGACCCAATGCCGGCCCATAAGATTTACCCGACCGAGTGTAGCGAGGGCGGGGCGGAACACGTTTACCCGACCGAGTAACACGAGGGCGTTTACCCGGAAGAGCGCAGCGAAGATTGAGCCGACTAGCGTAGCGACGGCGGACGCGGCGGCGCCGCCCGTGGTGATAAAAGCAGTAGCTGCCCTGCGGCGTGGCCCAAAAAAACAAATATTCCGCTCCCTTAGCGTTCCATTTTTATTTCTATGCCGCCGGTCTTTTTGTCGAAACCCGATAGAGAATAGCCGAAGCTAAGCAAAAAGTAGCGGCCGAGGACGTTGTAGCGCTCTTCTTCTACGAAGTTGAGCTGACTGCTGCGGCGGATGCCGTTGTTGCGATTGAGGAGGTCGAAGACGGTGAGGCGGATGCGGCCCCTATTGCCGGCCAGCACATAGCGGGTGAGGCTGAGCTGCCAGAGCGGGATGGCGAGCTGCTGCCCAAAGGCCTCCTCGGAGTAGCGGGTGTACTGAAACTCGGCGCCTAAGGCCCAGCGGGCCGAGGGTGTGATGCTGGCCTCCGCGTACCATTGTTCGTCGTTGTATTGCTGGTTGAGGGCGTCGCTGACCGACCAGCGGGTGGCGTTTTCAGAGCGGCGGTAGCCCAGCAGCAGGTCTATTTTCTCCTTGTTGCGGTTTTCGATACCCAAGTCGATGGTGTAGCGGGAGCGAACTACGTCGTTCTGAACGTCGTTGACAAATAGAATGCCCTTAGACTGTACGGTGTTGAGGCGCAGCCGGGGCGCCACTTTGAGGGGGCGTATGGGGGTGCTGAATTGGAGGCCGGCCCGTAGCGACAGCTCCCGATCGGTATTGACCGGGGTAAGGGTGCGGCGGAAGAGCGAGTCTACAACGGCGGCCTCGGCTATGCGGTGGGCCGTGTAGGCGCCTGTGCCGTATAGGAACAGGTTAGTGAAGGTAAACTGGTCGTAGAGGAAATAGCCAAAGTCGAGCTGGTGGGTATACTCGGGGCGCAGGTTGGGGTTGCCGACGTAGATGTTGAGGGGGTCGGCATTGTTGACGATGGGCTGGAGCTGCTCGGCTGCTGGCTCCTGTACCAAGGTTTGGTATTCGACGTTGAGGCGCCTGCCGGTGCTGAACTCGTACTCGCCCCGGAGGGAAGGCAGCAGGTTGGTGAAGGCGGTATTGAACGACTGGCCCTCGTTGGGGAGGCGGTTGTTGAGGCGGGTATGCTGAAGGGCCAGCCCGGCGGTAACGGAAAACTTCTCGCGGTTGAGGAGCATGGCGAGATCGGCGCGGTCGTAGGTATAGCCCCGCCGGAAGTAGCGGGATAGCTGGTCGTTGGGCGTCTCGCCATTGAGGCCCTGGTCGAAGAAATCGGTGCGGGTTTCATTGGCGAAATTTTGGCGGGAGGCGCTGAGTTGCAGGTAACGCCGCCGCCCTAAGGGTTCGGTATAGGTGAGCGAGAGGCTGTATTCCTGGCCTGTATCGGCGAAGTCCTGGCGCTGGCGCAGGGTATCGGCGGCGTTGGCAAAGCGATTGAGGGCCGACAGTTGGCCGTCGCGCTGCTGGTCGGAGAGGCGTCCGCCGACGCTGGCCACCAAGGCGCGCCCCGGCTGGCGGAAGCGTCGCTGGTATACGGCCGAGCCGTTGAGGCGGTAGTTGAGGCCGGCAGTGCTAAAGTCGCGCTGGTTGTCGTTTTGCAGCAGCCGGTCGGGGCCGGCGTAGGTGGCGGCATAGCCGCGGCTGTCGAGCAAGGCGTCGTTGAGGCCGCCATCGGCCCGCACAATCACCTGCTGGAAAGAGTCGATGCGGTGCTTGAGGCGGGTAGTAAAGCGATGGTTGAGGTTGAGGCTGCTGCGGTCTTCGTCGTCTTGGGCCACAAAGAGGCCGTCGGCCAGCAGGTTTTCGCGGGTGGCGCTGCGCCGGAGGTCGTTGCTGAAGCGGCTGAAAAAGTAGCTGCCGTTGAACTCCGTGCGGGCCGAGAAGTCGCGATTGAGGTTGAGGCCGCCCGCCCAGGAGGTCTGCACCCCGCTGACGGGGCCGCCGCCCACGGGCAGTCCGCCGGCTTCGCCGCCCAGCTCTACGCGAAAGCGGCCGCCGCCGCCCGACATAAAGGAGCCTATGCCGCCCATAAAGTCGATGTAGTCTTGAATGGAGAAGCTCTGCTGATTGGTGTTGTTGGCCATACCGATGGCCGAGAGGCGGGTTTCGGGCGAGAAGCGATTGAGATTGAAGCGCCCCTGGTAGCGGCCGTCGGAGCCGCCGCCGAGGTCGGCCTGGCCAAAGTGCCCGTGTTTTTTGCCCTCCTTGAGCTTGAGGTTGATGGTTTTTTCCTCGCGCCCGTCTTCGATGCCCGTAAACTCGGCAATGTCGGAGGCCTTGTCGAAGACCTGCACTTTATCAACGGCGTCGGCGGGCAGGTTTTGGGTGGCGATGCGGGTATCGCTGCCGAAAAATTCCTTGCCGTCGACGAGTACGTTTTGCACGGTTTCGCCCTGTACTTTTACGGTGCCGTCGTTTTCGACTTCTACGCCGGGGAGCCGCTTGAGGAGGTCTTCCACGACGTCGCCGGGCTGCACCTTGAAGGCGTTGGCGTTGTAGTTGAGGGTGTCGCCGCTGATGGAAATGGGCGAATGCTCGGCCTTGACTTCTACGGTAGCAAGCGTTTGGGCTAAGGGCCGCAATACGGCTAAGCCGGCGTCGAGCTCAGCTTGGCCGCCCGCCTCTAACGCCTGCCAATGGGTGTGGTAGCCCACATAGCTGATCTGGAGGAGGTAGCGGCCAGGGGGAATCCGTCGGATGGCGTAAGCGCCCTGGGCATCCGTAACGGCAAAGTGGAGCAGCACCGAGTCGGCGGCCTGTAACAGCGCCACGGTAGCGGCTACCAAAGGCGCTCCTTTTTCGTCGGCCGCCTGCCCGCGCAGGTCGGCGCTCTGGGCGCGGGCAGCGCCGGCAAACGCCAGGCACAGCCCGCAGAGGAGTAGTAAAACAATGGTGTGTTTCATGATATACAGTCGGGTGATTTCAACAAAAACAAAGGTTAGTTGCGCTCTTCGCGGATGATCATGCGCACACCGCGGCCATTGCCGCCATGTACTTCGCCCATCTCTTTGAGTTTGGCGGCCTCGATGGCGTCAAACTCGGCCTGAGTGACGGCGCGGCCCTTGGTAGGCTTTACAATCTCGCCCTCGGCCACGGCGCCGAGCTGTACGGATGTAGCTACGATGGTGCGCTGGCCGTTGTCGATGTCTACCTCCAGGATCATACCCGGCAGCTTGCCCCAGCCGGCGGGCCCGATGCCTAAGGGAATCTGGGGCGTAAACCAGGCCGCTACCTGCTGGGATGTATCCTGTAGCAGCGCCTTAAAGCAGCTGTATTCGCCGATTTTTTTCTGCTCGCCGGTGAGCTTCCAGGCGTAATCTTTGGGCGCGCCCGTGATCAGGAACTCGCGGCCGAAGAACTCCCGGGCATTGAGGGTAACGTTGCTGGCCATATCGGTGTAGAGGGTATTGAGCGGGCGCTTGATGACGATCTGCATATCGGCGCCATTTTCTTCATGCTTGATTTCCACATCGCCGCCGGGCTTTTCGCCATCCTGATAGATGGCCTCTTGCCCGGTGAAGACGAGGGTTTTGGCATACGATTGGGAGGGAGGGATCATATTGCGCATGGCCTCGTCGGCCCCGTCGATTTCGATCATGAGCTTAATCGTCTCCTGATATACGATGCGCCCGCTGACCGCCTGCGCGGCCAAGGTAAAATGGAGCAGTAACGCTCCTGCAAACAACAATACTTGTTTCATGGCAAAAATATTTTTGGCAAAAGTAGGCGCGCCCTGCCGAATAGCAGGTTAACCAACCTTGATGCAAGGTTAAATAAGGTTAACGACCCGCTTCAGGGCCGTAAAAGCGCTTATTTTTGTGGTATGAAGAGCACGAAGCGCCGCCCGGGGGGGCGCCACATTCCCGTCGTCCTGATGGCGGCCAGCTTAATGTTGCTGGCGGCCTTTCTGGGCTTTTTTCTGTACAATACCTACCAGGATGAAAAAAACAACCTCAACAAGGAGGTAGGACTGCTCTTTGTAAGCGCCGTGCGCCAGGTAGAAGGCGGGCTATTCGATCAGCTCCTATTCCGGCAGCGGCCCGGAGAAGACAGCCTTCAATTGCGCTTTTCCGCCGGGGCAACGACTACGATACAGGAGGCCCCTGCCTTTGCTTTCATCGGCGATGCCGAACAACTGCGCCTGACGCCGCCCGGCGGCGATAGCTCGCGGGTAGAAATCAGGGTCATCCGTCAGGAGACGCTTCAGGAAACCGACAACCCCAGCGAGCTGAGGGGAGCTATCTCTATGGTCGTCACTACGGATGACGACTCCCTGAACCTGCGGGAAGGAAAGGAGAAGGCGGTCGATTTTGGTCTCGACCTCACCCGCCGCTTTCAGCAGGCGATGGCCGCCTCGGGCCTGCGCGTAAGCTATCGCATCAGCACCGATACGGTTGCCGCCGACACCCTGCAATGGCTCACGCCGGGCTCTTATACCGATATGGCCAGCGGCCGGCGCTTCTACGCCCGCATCGGCGGGTACCAGGGCTGGGTATTGCGCCAGATGATACCGGAGGTTGTCTTTGCACTGCTGTTGTTTGGCTGCGTAGCCTTAGCTTTTGGCTTAGCCTACCGCAGCTTAGCCGCCCAGCGCCGACTCATGGACCTCAAAAATGATTTCATCCAAAACGTCAGTCACGAGCTCAAAACGCCCATCGCCACCGTGAGCGTGGCCTTAGAGGCCCTGCGCGACTTTGACGCCCTCAACGACCGCGATCGCACGGAGGAATACCTCTCCATTTCTCAAAACGAACTGCAGCGCCTCTCCTTGTTAGTCAACAAAGTACTGGCCCTCAACCAGCTCGAAGCCCGAGCGCCCGAGCTGCGCAAAACGACTTTTAACCTCGTTGAACTGTTCGGGGAAGTGTTAGACAGCCTCAGGCCCCAGTTGGAAAAAACCGGCGCTCAGGTAAATCTACAAGCCCCCGAAACGGCCCTGATGGTTACGGCCGACCGCTTCCACTTAGCCGGGGTGATATTCAACCTCTTAGACAACGCCATCAAGTACAGCCCCGAGGCGCCCCGCATCGATATTGTGCTCGACGCCCGCCCCGACGGGGTACTGATGCAGGTTCAAGACCAGGGCGCAGGCATCCCGGAAGCGCATCGGGAGCGCATCTTTGAAAAGTTTTATCGGGCGCCCTCCGGAGCGGTACACAATGTGAAAGGCCACGGCCTGGGGCTCAGCTATGCCGCCCGGGTGGTGGCTCAGCACGGCGGCCGAATCTGGTCGGAGGCCGCTGCCCCCAAGGGCGCTCGTTTTAGCGTTTGGCTGCCGGCCGCCTAAACGAAAACCACCTTGTATCTGTTCTATAGTTCTCGGCTCAAGCTCTGCGCCGCCAACTCAAAAACCAACAGCTATGGCTTGGAAGTGGTACGATGGTACCGTCGTCAGAATAGAAGATCAGAGCCCCACCACCCGCCGCTTTTGGGTGGAGGTTCCCATAGAACAAGGCCCCCTCGACTACCGGGCCGGCCAATTTGTGACCATGGACCTGCCCGTAGGCCAAAAGCGCCTCCAGCGCTGGCGCAGCTACTCCATTGCCAACGCCCCCGACGGCGGACAGGTGCTGGAATTTTGTATTGTGCGGCTCGACGGAGGGCTGGCTACTCACTACTTGTTTGAAGAGGTAAAGCCCGGCGCTCCCCTGCGCTTCAAGGGCCCCGACGGAGGCTTTGTGCTGCCCGAAACCATCGATAAAGACTTAGTGCTCATCTGCACCGGCACGGGCGTGGCGCCCTTCAGGGCCATGCTCCACGACCTCCGGCGGCGCGGGGTAGCCCATCGCAACATTCACCTCATCTTCGGTACCCGCACCGCCGACGGCATCCTCTACCGCGAGGAGTTTGAGCAGTTGCAACGCGACATGCCCGGCTTCCGCTATTCGGTGGCCTTGTCGAGGGAGGAAAACCTCAACCCGGCCCACTACCCCTTCCCCGTTGTGAAGGGCTATGTACACGAGCTGTATAAAAATGAATATGCCCAGCGCCGCCCCGATGTGGTCTTCTACCTCTGCGGCTGGAGCCGCATGATCGACGAGGCAGTGGCCAATCTGATCGCAACGCTGGGCTATGATCGCACCCAGGTGGCGTACGAATTATACGGTTAGTGCAGCGCTAAAAAAACAGCGCGTTGCCAAACAGCAGCTTGCCGTTTTCCCAGAAGCCCCTGAACAAGGGGTTGTCTACGAGGTAAACGACGCTGCCCCGGCCCATATCCTGCACCCCAAACACCAAGGTGTTGCGCAGTTGCTCTTTAGCATGGCAGCCCACAAAGCCATTGATCTCCGGCTTGTCGTCGAGGAGGCCCACCGACCAGCCGTCTTCTAAGGGCGCAAAGGCCAGGGTGCTGGTTTTTAGCGAATAGTAGGTGTTGCCCAATCCATTGGCTAAGGGATGGGAAGCATCCATGCTCACCTTAAAGATGGCGCCAGGGTTGATCCAACTGATGTAGCGCCTGTCTTGCCCGGCATAGGGCTCGCGGTCGTTCACGGGAATGGACTCGCCCTCCGGCTTGTCTTTTTCTTCCGTTTCTTTTTGCTTCAGTGCAAAGCCGCTTTGGCCCGCCAGCGCGTTAAGGGCGTCGCCAATGGCGATGAGCTTGCCGCCCCGGCGCACCCATTCGGTTATTTTGCCGAGGTCGCCGTCGCTGAAGTCGTAGCTGCCCTCGGGCAGCACCAGTACGTTGTAGTCGCTGAGGGGCAGCCGGCCCACGTCCTCGGCATCGTACACATCCGCCGGGTACTCCAGCGTTTGCTCGAAGTAATGCCATACGGCTCCAAAATCATTGGCATAGGTCGGCTCATTGCCCAACACCGCCACACGGGGCGCTTCCAACAGCGCCATAGCGTCGGAGCCTAAGTCGGGGCCGCTGGCGCTCATCCCCGAGCTTACGACCTGTACATTGGTCTGGTGGCGGGTTGTCAACGCCCGCATCACGTTGTCGAAGTCGGCCCGCTTGCGGTTGTCGGCCCGCGTCACCACAATGCTGCCCGCCGCAAAGCTCTTGCCCTGCACCGTGAAGGCCGCGGCGGCGCGGCGCGCCACAATGCCGGCCTCGTGCACCGCCGCTAAAAAGCGGGTATCGGCCACCGACTCCCAAGGCGCCACATACGCGTAGGGCTGGTTGTTTTCGGCCGTAGCGTTCCGGAAGGGCGCAAAAGGATAGCCATTTTCCACTTTAATGGCAGTAGTGCTGGCGTAGGCCGACAGGCCATAGGCGTAGGGCAGGCTCCAGGCCGTAATGTCGTAAGTGAGCGAGTCGGCCACCTCGGTACGCGGGTCTAACAGCACCTGCGCCAGGGTGGAGTTGGGCTGGAAAGCCGAGATCACCAGGTCGGTAGGTTCTATCTGCAGAGTGGTGGTCTTGCCGGTATGGTAGTCAAAAGCGCTGAGGCTGGAGCGCGAAGCCGGCCGGCCGTACTGAATGCCGTTCAGCTCTAGCAAATTGACTAAGGCGCGCATGCGGCCCGGCGCGTTATTGCCCCTGATGATGTATGTTTTATACGGCCCGACGGGATTGTTGCGGGCGCGGTCGTAGAAAGCCGTAAAGTTATCGGTGAGCCGCCTGGCGTTCTGGCTCGCAATCTCCACCGTGCTCAGGGCCGTCGTGCGGTGGTGCAGCACCCGGTCGTGCAGCGTGAGGGTGTCGCCATTGGCTAACTTGACGCTGCGGCCGCCGCTGCTGTTGCCCGCCTGCTCGTAAGTCATACCTATGGCCCCGCTAAACATCGGGTACGTATCGCCATAGCTCGGGTACAGCAGGTCGAACACCTCGCGGGTGAAGTACAGCCAGCCATTCCGGTCGAAGTAGCGGGCGTGGTTTTTGCCAATCTCCAGTTGGAATTCCGACTGCCAGGGCGTGAGGTAGGCGTGGTAGGGTTGGGCCGCCGGCGCAAAGTAGTAAGGATTGTCGTAGCCCTGCTCGTGCAGATCGGCATGGATGTGGGGCAGCCATTGCCGGTATGCAGCTATCCGCTGACGGCTCTCCACCTGAGTCTGCCAGGCCCAGTCGCGGTTCAGGTCAAAGAGGTAGTGGTTCACCCGGCCGCGCGGCCAGGGCTCATTATGCTCGCGGGTGCGGGTAGCCGCATTGGGGCGGCGGTTGGCCACCCCCCTAAACCAGTGCGTATACCGGTCATAGCCGTCGGGGTTCAGGCAGGGGTCTATCAGCACTATCGTATTGCGTAGCCAGGCTTGCGTGTTGGCGTCGGCGCTGTTGGCCAAGTCGTACAGCACCCCCATGCTCGCTTCCGAACCCGGCGCCTCATTGCCG
>CAYOTJ010000130.1:0-8628 GCA_964406855.1 uncultured Saprospiraceae bacterium | reverse complement strand
AAAATCTTCGCTACGCTCTTCCGGGTAAACGTGTTCCGCTCCTATGGCCCTTCTTCACCCCGTGGAATAGCGAAGCGTATATTCCACGGGGTGAAGAAGGGCCATACCGCCACGTCCGCCGTCGCTGCGCTAGTCGGCTTCCGCCACGCCCTCGTTGCACTCGGTCGGGTAAACGTCCTCGCTGTGCTCGGCCGGGTGAAAATCTTCGCTGCGCTCTTCCGGGTACCGCCACGCCCTCGTTGCACTCGGTCGGGTAAACGTCTTCGTGCCTCAGCCGGGTAAAAACTGCACCCCCTCACGCGGCTCCGCAGCGGCCTGGGCCGAGGCGAATGATTAGGTTAAAGGTATCCGGTCATTTTTGGCCTGATTTACTGCCGGCTTGTTTTCATAAAATGTGCTGCCGCAGCATTTACCCGCCCATTTAGTCCGCCGGGTAAAATCCCAGTGGGCAGGCCCATAAAATTTACCGGAATGCAGAGCGGGCGGACCCTTAATATTTACCCGACCGCCTCAAGCGGGCGGGCCCTTAATATTTACCCGACCACCCCAGTGGGTGGGCCCTTAACACCCTTAACACCCTTAATACCCTTAACACCCTTAATATTTACCCGACCGCCTCAAGCGGGCGGGCCCTTACCCGGGCGCAGCCCCGGCAAAGTGCCTTATGGTTTGGACCAGGGGGTGAAGCGGTATGGGCCGGCGGATGTGGCAGCCACAAGTGGAAATAAACGCATAGCCGGCCCATAAGAGCGGAACACCCGGCGCCGCGCAAGGCGCTATGCGGAGGCAGATGGTATGCGGCGGGGCCCCTAAAAATGAACTTACTCCATACAGCAAGGGGAGCGGCTTTTCGTGCGGGCTCCCCTTGGCTGGTGCGTATGTGGCTGTGGTTGTTTTACTCTACTACCGTCACTTTGAGCATGTTGGTGCGGTGGCGGCGGTGTAGCGGCATGCTGCCGGTGTTGACGAGGATATCGCCGGGGATGGCATAGCCGCTGGATTTGAGTATTTCGGTTACATCCTGAATGGTTTCATCTGTGGTGGTGAAGCGGTCGTAGTAAAAACAGCGTACGCCCCAGCAGAGGTTGAGGGTCGACAGCATGTGGGTGCGGTCGGAGAAGATGTAGATTTCGGCATTGGGGCGGCAACTGGACACCTTAAAGGCTGTATATCCCGAGCTGGTCATGCCTATGATGGCTTTGGCGCCAATTTGCTCGGCGGTATCTACGGCGCTGAAGCATACGGCGTCGCTAATGAAGGTGCGTGCTTTGTCGGTGAGGAAGGGACGGAAGGATGCGGGTTTGTAGTTGGCTTCGGCTACTTCGATGATCTTATTCATGTATTCCACCACCTTGACGGGATGCCTGCCCACGGAGGTTTCACCGCTGAGCATGACGGCATCTGCGCCATCAAGGACGGCGTTAGCTACGTCGGATACCTCGGCCCGGGTGGGGCTGGGGTTGGTGATCATACTGTCCATCATTTGAGTGGCCACAATTACGGGGCGGGCGTACTGGATGCACTTGCTGACGATGTCTTTCTGTATGACGGGGAGTTGCTCGATGGGCATTTCGATACCAAGGTCGCCGCGAGCGACCATAATTCCATTGGAGGCCTTGATGATATCGACGATTTGCTCTACTGCTTCGGGTTTTTCGATCTTGGCGATGATCTTGGCCGGGTGGTTTTTGGCGTCGATGCGTTGGCGCAGGTCTCGGATGTCTTCGGGGTTGCGCACAAAGCTGAGGGCAATCCAGTTGACGGGCTGGGTGAGGATGAACTCGAGATCTTCGATATCTTTATCGGGTAGGGATGGCAGGGAGACTTTGGTATTGGGCAGGTTGACACCTTTATTAGAGGATAGTACGCCTCCAAAAACGGTTTTGAGGCGGACGGTATCTTTTTGGTTGGTTTCTACCACTTCGAAGACCAATTTGCCGTCGTCTACCAGTACGCGTTCGCCAACTTTTACATCTTTGGGGAACTCCTGATAGCTCATGTAGATGCGCTCGCGATTGCCGATGCAGGGCTCGTTGACGAAGGTGACAATGTCGCCTTCTTCGAGGGGCAGGGCGTTGTTTTCGATCTTGCCTACACGGAGTTTTGGCCCTTGGAGGTCGGCGAGGATGCTAATGTGGAGGTTGTACTTCTCGTTGATGTACGAGATGTGGTTGATGACTTCGAGGTGATCTTGGTGGGAGCCGTGCGAGAAATTGAGTCGAAATACATCGACGCCGGCTTTAACCAATTCGAGCAGATTTTCGTACGAACTGCAAGCCGGGCCGACGGTGGCCACGATCTTTGTTTTCTGATGATCGACAATTTCCATGACAGTACTTTTTTCAGTGGTTGGTTTTCCTCTGCAAACTAAGTGTAAATTTTACAATAATCCATTAGTTACGCAAGCATTTAGCGGAAAAAGGCGATTTTTTTTTAAAAACTTTGGTTATCAGGGTTGATCTGCGTTACTTTGCGGCACAATTCGTGAACCATAAAAGCGAATGGACCATGTCTAGCATTGAAGCAAGAGTTAAAAAAATCATCGTTGACAAACTCGGAGTTGATGAAGCCGAGATTACGCACGAAGCCAGCTTTACCAATGATTTGGGAGCCGACTCTCTGGATACAGTAGAGTTGATCATGGAATTCGAGCGCGAATTCAGCATTTCTATTCCTGACGACAAAGCAGAAGCCATCCAACGGGTGGGCGATGCAATCGAATATTTGCAGTCAGAGATCAAAGAATAAGACCTGCTGAAGTGGCCGTCCGGCGGTGCGCTGTGCAAAAACGATAGTTTAGCCGGCAGCCCTCCGGACGGCGCTGTATTAGAAGGATTGGGTTTGTAAAGCCCGGATGGCCTGACGCTAAACAGGGCTTAACCAAAAAAAACTTATGCGGAGAGTTGTAGTCACCGGTATGGGCGCGTTAACGCCCATTGGCAATACGCTTGAGGAGTTCCTCCAGGGCCTTCAGCGCGGCGTAAGCGGCGCTAACCTCATCACGCACTTTGACGCTTCTCAGTTTAAAACGCAGTTTGCCTGCGAAATCAAGAACTTTAAGCCGGAAGATTTTATCGAAGTGCGGGAAGTTCGCCGTTTGGACAATTTTTCGATCTACGCTATTGTCTCTTCCGATGAAGCCATTGCTGATGCCGGGCTTGACCCCGAAAAGCTCGATCTCGATCGGGTGGGGGTGATCTGGGCTTCGGGTATTGGCGGTATGCGCTCGCTGGAAAAGGAGGTAGAAGATTTTACGTTAGGCAATGGTACGCCGCGTTATAACCCCTTCCTCATCCCTAAGCTCATCGTTGATATTGTAGCGGGTCATATATCCATTAAATATGGGTTCCGGGGCGTTAACTACGCTACGGTATCGGCTTGCGCATCGGCTTCTCATGCCATGATCAATGCGTTTGATACCATTCGGATGGGGCGCAACGATATCATAGTAACGGGCGGTTCGGAAGCAGCGGTGACAAAAACGGGTATGGGCGGCTTCAATGCTATGAAAGCGCTTTCAACGCGCAACGACGATTACCAAACGGCTTCGCGCCCTTTCGACCTCGATCGGGACGGATTTGTACTGGGAGAAGGCGCCGGAGCATTAGTGTTGGAGGAGTTGGAGCACGCCAGGAAGCGTGGCGCCAAGATTTACGCCGAAGTAGTAGGCGGCGGAGCTACTGCCGACGCGCACCATATAACGGCGCCGCACCCACAGGGCTTAGGCGCCGCTAATGTTATGCGTATGGCTATGGCCGATGCTAAGCTCAACCTGAACCAACTTGACTATGTAAACGTACACGGTACGTCAACTCCGCTGGGCGATGTTGCAGAAGTCAGGGCCATTCAAAGCGTCTTTGGCGAGCATGCTTATCAGCTCAACATCAGCTCTACCAAGTCGATGACGGGGCACTTGCTGGGCGCCGCCGGCGCTGTGGAAGCCATTGCCAGCGTGCTGGCCATACAAGGGCAATTTGTTCCGCCCACAATCAATCACTTTACCGACGACCCCGAATTAGACGCTAAGCTAAATCTGACGTTTAACGAAGCGCAGGAGCGCAAAATAGACGTTGTATTGAGCAACACCTTTGGATTTGGCGGGCATAACGCGTCGGTAGTATTTAAACGATTTGAAGGGTAGCGGGCGCCTCGGCTGCCCGTGCGCCGGATACAAACTTTACGGACTTGTTGATTCGCAGGATCAGTCAGTTTTACAACTACTACTTGTCGCCTCACCGCTCTATCGTGAGGCGTTTGTCGGATATTACCGGATTTGTACCCGCTAATCTGAGTACCTTCAGATTGGCGTTTGCGCATAAGTCAACCCCTTCCGACAAGGCCTATGCCATGCAAAACAACGAACGTTTAGAATACTTAGGCGATGCGGTGTTGGGCACTATAGTAGCGGAGTATCTGTTTAAGAAATATCCGAATGCCGACGAGGGGTTTCTGACTAAAATGCGCTCTAAGATCGTGAAGCGGCAGTCGCTCAACTTAATTGGCGATAATATGGGGTTGGATGCGCTGCTGAACGAGTTCAATAATACCCGCCTTAGCCGGTCCATGCTGGGGAATGCTGTGGAAGCCCTTGTTGGCGCTGTGTATTTGGAATCTGGCTATGAGGGCACCCGGAGGTTTGTTATCAAGCGCATTCTGCGTCAGTACGTAGATGTACACGAATTAGAAACATTTGACGATAATTACAAGAGTCAACTGTTGGAATGGTGTCAAAAGCACGGGCATGCGGTGTCTTATAAGCTCATCTCCCGCTACAAACACGATCGGCGCGACCGCTTCAAGATTGCCGTGCTTATTGATGGTAAAAAAGTAGCTACTGCCGACGACTACAATAAGAAGAGCGCTGAACAGATGGCTTCAGAGAAGGCAATGAGTTCGCTGGGCATCTCCAACGGAGAAATTCTGGAGGAAGAAGGCGATGACAATTAATTTGAGTAAGCGGTTCACGCGTCCTTACCCGAGTTCAAAAAAACAGCCGCTAACGAACAGTGATTCGTCGCGGCTGCACAATCCAACTTCAAAAGGGATAAAACGAGTAAACTCTTAGCAACCAAGGGTTTGAACTCTTTGTGACGGAGCTCATAAGCTTGGTTTAATTTCTTATGGGTGGTAGAAAAAAAGCACGACCTTTCTGGACGAAAGATTAAGAAGAGTAAGAAGTCAGTTGCCACAGGTTCAGCGCGGGGGGTGCGCTGAAAGAGAAAATTTTTTGCAAATCGGTCTTGGAAATCCGTAATAATAACCCAATTCAATCTATCCGGTAGCAAATATATGGTGAACGGTGGTTTTATGCAAGAAAACGGCGCATTATTTTAAAATATTTTTAGCGGCGGCATCCAGTTCGTCATAAAACTCGGACCCATATCGGCGAATGATGGCTTCTTTAAGGAATGTATAAACCGGAACCTGTTCTTTCTCTCCCTTGGTGCAGGCTGCCGAGCAAATATCCCACTCGTCGTAGTTGAGGGCCTCGAAGCTGTCTTCAGGGCCTTTGCGCACCCGAATAGGATACAGGTGGCAGGAGATGGGTTTTATGAAATTGACGACTCCTGCCCGATAGGCTTGTTCAATACCGCACTTTGCTGTGCCATTGCCATCCAAAATCATATAAGCACAGGGGCCATTGTTGATGAGTGGAGTACCGTATGCCTCATTATCATCGTAGTAGATGTAGGGGCCTTGTTCGGCTATGGCTGCCTGGCCGGCAGGGCTCAAAAAAGGCTTTACCTGTTCGTAGATGGCTTTTAATACGGGGAGTTCCTCGTCTTCAAGGGGGGCGCCGTAATCGCCTTCCCAGCAGCAGGCGCCTTTGCAGGCGTCGAGGTTGCAGATGAAGCGGCGGTCGACAATTTCATCGCTTACGAGTTTATCTTGAATAATGAGCATGAAACAGATCGTTTTTATTCCTTCACACGACAAATATCGAGCTTATCCGTTGAATATTTTGCAAAAGTTGTAATTTGGCGTGCCATTATCAACACGAAATGTCATGACTATGAAATATGTTCTCGTTTTTATGCTATCGCTGGCAGCTCTGGGGCTTGGCGCTCAGGATCAACGCGCTTTGATTGAGCAGGAAACCCGGCAGCAGACGGCTCTTTACCAGCTTGATGAAAATCAGGCCCAGCAAATGTTGCACATACAGGAGCGGCGGTTTTCAAACTTAGAAGAGATTGAACCGCTTCGCGCCAGCGACTACGGGCTTTATTTGCAGAAGCGCCGGGCTATTCGGACCAATACGGACGCATCTGTCCGCCGTATTTTGAGGTCTGAGCAGTTAGAAATATACAATGAGCAGATGGTGCAACGCCGGTTATCGGATAGCCAGTTTATCAAAGAAAAACTCCAGGAAGGCAAAACCAAAGAGGAGATCGAACTTTTGTTGTTGGAGCGGGAATAAGCTTCTGTAAAAGCTTATGTCGGCACACAGAAAGTGGGTGAACCTTTCACCCTCTTTTTTTGTGTTATGTATGCCGGTAATTAAAGCTACGGTCTACCCCAAAAATAAACAAGGCATAAGGGGGAATCCGGTAGTGAATTATCCGGAGATCAATAACTTTAACTCCGACATTACAAAATCTTGTATGTTGGTCAAGATTACTCACGAATTATAACACGGATTTTCATGGATCCCCTAAAGCAAAGGTTCATTGAAAAAGCCAGCGTTCTTCGAGATGAGATCAAAACGATGCTCAAAGAACATGGCGATACTAAAGTAGCCGACGTTGCGCTGGAGCAAATCTATGGCGGCGCCCGCAGCATTCCCATGATGGTATGGGAAACCTCCGAATTAGACCCCATTGAGGGCATACGCTTTCGGGGCTATTCCATCGAAGAATTGAAAAAAATACTTCCCGGGGGGCCAAATCGTCAGCCCCGACCTGAGGGACTTTTCTGGCTGATGCTGGTAGGCGAGGCGCCTACTGAAGAACAGGTAAACTGGCTGGCTGAGGAATGGCGTCGGCGGTCGACTGTGCCTGCCCACACCTTTGTTGTGCTGGATTCACTGGATGCGAGCACGCATCCGATGACACAGTTTAGCGTAGCCATCAACGCCATGCAGGTGGACAGCGTTTTTGCCCATCGCTATGAAGAAGGCATGAGCAAAAATGATTACTGGGATGCGGCATACGAGGATGCGATGAACCTCATTGCCCGCCTTCCCAAAGTAGCAGCCTACATCTACCGCCGTTCTTTCCACAACGGGCAGCATATAGAAGCTGATCCGACGCTTGACTGGGCGGGTAATTTTGCTCACATGCTGGGTTTCAGCGATCCTTCCTTCAAGAGTCTGATGCGTTTATATCTGACCATTCATGCCGACCACGAAGGGGGCAATGCTTCAGCTCATACCATGCATTTGGTGGGTTCTACCCTCAGTGATCCCTATTTGTCGTTTGCCGCCTCCATGAATGCGCTGGCCGGCCCGCTGCATGGGCTTGCCAATCAGGAGGTCGTAAACTGGATCAACGAAATGCTGGAAAGCCTAGGCACGCAGGCGCCTACGAAAGAACAAATTGCGGATTATGTGCACAAGACACTGAGCGAAGGCAAAGTGGTGCCTGGCTATGGGCATGCCGTTTTGCGCCGCCCTGATCCGCGGTTTATGGCTCAGAAAGAGTTTGCAGAGCAGTATATTCCCAACAGCGATATTGTAAATGTAGTATGGCACGTATTTGAGGTGGTGCCCGGTATTTTGCAAGGGTTGGGCAAGGTAAAAAACCCTTGGCCCAATGTGGACGCACATTCGGGCGCGCTCCTCATCCACTATGGCCTTACAGAAGCTAATTTCTACACAGTTCTTTTTGGGGTGTCGAGGGCATTGGGCGTGCTGGCTGCTACCTGTTGGTCAAGGGCTTTGGGTATGCCGCTTGAGCGACCTAAGTCAATTACTACCGACTGGGCGCGGGCCTTTCTCGCCAAGCAGCAGGCAGGAGCGGTAAGCCAGTAGATGAAGGGAATTACACTGGAATAAATAATGAATTTTGATAAACGGACTTCCGTAGCTTTTATAACTGCGGAAGTCTGTTTATTTTGTGCGCAAATTTTTGGAATATGCAATTTCCTGACACACTTCTTTACACTGAAGAACACGAGTGGATTCGTGTAGAAGGCGATACAGCCTATGTCGGCATTACCGATTTTGCCCAAGGCGAGCTCGACGAGCTCGTTTATGTTGAGGTAGAAACAACCGGAGAAACGCTGGCAAAAGGAGAGGTTTTTGGCACAGTAGAAGCTGTAAAAACTACCTCTGACCTCTATATGCCCGTGAGCGGCGAAATCCTCGAATTTAACGGCCAGCTCAGCGAAAGCGGCGGCGACGACCCTACGTTGGTCAACCGCGACCCCTACGGTGAAGGCTGGATTGTAAAGATCAAAATAAGCAATCCTGAAGAGCTCGAAGGATTAATGGACGCCAAGGCCTACCAGGCTCTTGTCGGATAATTTTTTTTGCGCTTACCCACCAAAGCGAAATCAGCTTGCATCTTACCCACAAATGCCGGCAAAAGAGCTGGTGGCTGGCTGCCGGATGGGCAATTGTTATCTTCCTGCTGTCAGTTGCGCCAAGCGAGCAACTTCCTGATATAGATTGGGCGGCGGCTCCTGATA
>CAYOTJ010000129.1:0-8748 GCA_964406855.1 uncultured Saprospiraceae bacterium | reverse complement strand
CAAAGCTGGCAGGCGCCGCCGTTGGCAGCCACATCCGGGGCGTTGCGGAAATATGCCCAATTGGTGAGCAGCGCCAGCGAAGGCTGCGTAACCGATGAACAATAAACTGCATTCAGAGCATCTTGAAAATGATCAAGGATATGAAAAGACATCATCAGGCATTGGCTGCGCAGCCGGATAACGGGGCTGCGTTGGCGCCGCGCGAGCGCATCAACGGCGCTGAAGCCATCCTTCGCTGCCTGCTGGCAGAGGGCATAGACACCATCTTTGGCTACCCCGGCGGAGCCATTATGCCTGTATACGATGCCTTGTGGTATTATCAGGATCGGATACAGCACATACTGCCGCGCCATGAGCAAGGCGCCATACACGCCGCCGAGGGCTATGCCCGCGCTACGCGCCGGACGGGCGTATGTATGGCTACCTCCGGCCCTGGCGCTACCAACCTGCTCACGGGCTTGGGCGACGCCCTCCTCGACTCTACGCCCCTGGTGTGCATCACAGGGCAGGTAGCGAGCCATCTGCTGGGCAGCGACGCTTTTCAGGAAACCGACGTCATCAACTGTACCCTCCCCGTCACGAAGTGGAATTACCAGGTGACCCGGGCCGAGGAGATTCCTTTCATCTTTGCCAAGGCTTTTTACGTGGCCAACTCAGGGCGCCCGGGGCCGGTGGTCATCGACATCACCAAAGACGCCCAATTGGCAGCCTTGGACTTCCACTACCAGCGGCTGCCCTACATCAGGAGCTACCATCCGCTGCCCAAGGTAGACATGGCAGCCATACAGCAGGCTGCCGACCTCATCAATACCGCCGAACGGCCCATGATCTTAGCCGGCCACGGCATACAAATCAGCGGCGGCCAGGAAATATTCCGGGCCTTTGTGGAAAAAACCGGCATTCCCTGGGCCGCTACCCTGCACGGCTTGTCGACCCTGCCCACCGACCACCCCCTGTACGTGGGTATGTTGGGTATGCACGGCAACTATGGCGCCAACATCAAACAAAACGAGTGCGATGTGCTCATTGCAATCGGTATGCGCTTTGACGACCGGGTAACCGGCAGGCTCAGCGGCTATGCAAAACAGGCTAAGGTCATCCACATTGAAATAGACCCCTCGGAGATCAATAAAAACGTCGCAGCCCATGTGCCCGTGCTGGCCGACGCCCGAATGGCGCTGGAACAACTGCTTCCGCTGGCTCAGACCAAAACCCATCCCGACTGGTTAGCCGGCTTTCGCGACTGCGACCGCATCGAGTACGAGAAGGTCATAGCCAAAGCGCTAAGCCCCACCGACGACGGCCAGATACGCATGGGCATGGCCGTAAAGGCCGTAAGCGACAAAACCTCAGGCCGGGCCATCGTAGCTACCGACGTAGGCCAACACCAAATGATGGCCGCCCGCTACTACGCCTTCCGGGATACCAACCAATGGGTGTCTTCCGGCGGAGCAGGCACGATGGGGTACGGCCTTCCGGCAGCCTTTGGCGCCAAGTGGGCTCAGCCCGATAAAACCGTAGTCGTTTTTATTGGCGATGGCGGTTTCCAAATGACCATACAGGAACTGGGGCTGTGCGCCCAGTGGAATGTAGGCGTGAAGATTATTCTGCTCGACAACAACTTCCTGGGTATGGTGCGGCAGTGGCAGCAGCTCTTCTTCGACAGGCGCTACTCGTCGGTAGAACTCCAAAACCCCGATTTTGTGACGATTGCCGCCGGATTTGGCGTAAAGGGCAAAACCATCAGTCGGCCGGAAGAGCTCGACGACGCCGTTGATGAAATGCTCGCCCACGACGGCCCTTATCTGCTACACGTGCGCGTAGCCAAAGAAGAAAATGTATTCCCGATGGTGCCTGCCGGCGCTGCCGTTGATGAAATCATTCTTGAGCCATGAACGAAAAGAACTATACCATAACAGTATTCACGGAAAACCAGACGGGCCTGCTGATGCGGGTGGTATCCATCTTCACCCGCAGGCACGTCAACATTGAAAGCCTTACCACCAGCCAATCGTCTATACCGGGCATTCATAGGTTTACCATTGTCATCAATGTAGACGAGGAGATGGTGAAGCGATTGGTGGCTCAGCTCGACAAGCAGATAGACGTACTCAAGTCGTTCTACTACGAGCCCGAGGAGATCGTTTATCAGGAGTTGGCGCTATACAAAATACCTACCCGGATTTTCAGCAACAGCAACCGGGTAGAAAAGCTCATCCGGGCGCATAACGCGCGCATCCTACACATTGAGCCCGAGTACATTGTAGTAGAAAAAACAGGGCACGAGCACGAGACCGAAGCCCTGCTGCAAGAGTTTCAGCAGTTGGGCATCTTTGAGTTTGTGCGCACGGGCCGGGTAGCCATCGTAAAGCCTATGGAACGGCTCAATCGCTATCTGCAATCGCTGGAAGAGGCGGCTTTAACGCCGGGGTGATAAAAATCATACCCGCCCGAACAGGTCGAGCAGTCCCTAAAAACAGGTCGCCAGGCATTGTTATAGTTCTCCGGGCTAAAATCCATCAATCCTGGCCAGGAGACCCCATGAGCCATAAAAAATTGATTTTCAAATATTTGATTCAAAATCACCGATAGTATGTACGCTAAGCTTGGCGCAGAAAAAGCTCCAAGCCTGTGCAACTTTTTCTTCCAGCCCTCGTATGCTTGAACAATACAGAGGAAAACATTACCTTTGTGACGTTTCTGTCTGGTATTTGCGTGTTATTCAGAACTCAAGCTATGATTCGCCACTTCATTCCGGCTATGTTGTTATGCGCCCTGGCTTTTGCGTGCCAGCCGGCAGCAGACGCCCCGGTGGAAAACCCGGAGGCCAACCGCCTATTGGAGCAAACCCGCTCCTGGCACTGCCGTTTGGAGGCCATCAACCAGGAATCAAAATCGCTTTGGGACTCCGTTGCCCGGGAAATGGATAAACAACTCCCCGCCGATATGCCCGCCGACGAGCGCCACAATATGCTGGCTGTTCGGAATACCAGTCTCATCCAAATGTTTATGGTTTACCCCCAGTTAGATGCCGCCGTGCGCCAATTGATAGAAGCGGCCGGCACAAGAGACGTTGAGCTGGGCGCAATGCTGCGCGCCGCTCAGGACAGCCTTGAGCGCTGCGACAGCATCTCTCAAAAAATGCTGGTGGATATGTCCAAAACTTCACCTGAAGCGCTGGGATACTGGAAAACCGCCTTCGCCAATGCCCGCTGCAACTCGGATATAGAACCGTCAAAACAGTAACCAAATACGCTTGAAATATATTTTTTCACTAATTTCAATTATAATCCTGTATGAAACTTTTCGACCTTTTTAAGTTGCGCAACGCCCGCATGACGGCCATAATGGCACTGGCCCTCACCCTGGTTTTGTCGGGTTGCGGCGATGATGAAGATCCCATCATCTCAGATACAGAACTAAAAAAGCCCCAGGAGTACAACTATGAGTTGGCGCTGGAGTGGAATACGCTGCTGCTGAATCTGGAGCGCTTCACGCCTGGTTATCGCCCGCCGGTATCGGGCCGGGCACTGGGCTATGTCGGCTTAGCGGCATACGAGGCCATCCAGCCGGGCATGTCGGATATTTACAACTCGCTGGAGGGGGAATTTGACGGCTTAGTTATTCCCAAAATTGACCCCGGCTCCGCCTACCACTGGCCTACGGTACTCACGGCCTGCTATGCCAAGTCGTTTGAGCTTTTCTTCCCCACGGCCCCGTCTGAACATTTGTTTGAGGTATACCGCCTTCGCAACGAGCTCTTTTTAGAGTACAAAAATGCGCTGGATCCGGAAATCTTCGATCGCTCTTCGGCTTATGGCCGTCAGGTGGCACAGGCCGTATACAACTGGTCGGCTACCGATCAACTGGGCCATCAGGCTTACCTGCGCAATACCGACCCCACCTATCAGCCGCCTACGGGCATTGGTCGCTGGCAACCCACATACCCCGACTACCAGCCCGGCTTGTTGCCTTACTGGGGGAATGTCCGCACCTTTGTGGCCGACGCAAGCGACGCTACCCCCGCCCCGCTCGGCTATAGTGAACAACCCGGCTCAGCCTTGTATCAGGAAGCGCTGCAGACCCGCGACCTCGTCAACCAAATCAAACAGGGCCAAAAGCAGGAAGATGCCTGGATTGCCAACTTCTGGAGCGACGACTGCCCCATTCTGACCTTCACGCCTGCCGGCCGCTGGATTGCCGTAGCCAATCAGGTGATTGAGCGCGAAGACGCTTCTTTGGCGCTGGCCGTAGAAACCTATGCCCGCGTAGGTATGGCCCTTTGCGATGCCGGTATCCGCGCCTGGGGCGAAAAATACCGCTGGAATGTAGAGCGCCCGATCGACTACATCCGCCGGGTGATGAACGATCCCAACTGGAATACCATCATGTGCCCCGATGGCTCGGGCAACTACTATACGCCCAACTTCCCGGGCTATCCTTCGGGCCACGCTACTTTTGCCGCGGCTGCCGCCGAGGTACTCACCGATCTTTATGGCGCCAGCTACGACTTCGTAGACCGCTGCCACGAAGACCGCACTGAGTTTGACGGACGCCCCCGCAGCTTCGACGATTTTTATGAAATGGCCGAAGAAAATGCCTATTCGCGCGTGCCCATCGGCGTTCACTTCAAGATGGACTCCGATTCGGGCCTTAACTTAGGCTATCGCGTTGGCCAGAAGGTAAACAATTTGCCCTGGCGCAATTAAAGCGCATCATCAGAATACGCAATAGCACACAGCCGCCCCGCCTGGTACCATCAGGCGGGGCGGCTTCATTTAAAAGCTACAAAATATTACATACCAATACATTAGCGTTCAAAAACAGCAAAGCGTGCTGAAAAAGCCGCCACGGCCGCGCATTTATGCTTATCTTAGCCCGGTTGAAATATAGCTTATGCGATTTTTGGCATTGTTGGCAATATTGCTATCTGGTTCCGGCATCTTTTTGGTCGTAGCCTGGTTGGTGCGGCGGCAGTTGGAACGGCTCAGCCGGGCCCTGACGGTGCTGGGCATAGGCACGGCCCTGCTACTGCTGGTACTTTGGATTTTTGAAGCCGGCGGCTGGCAACGGCGCACCCACTACCGGCAACTGACGTATGCCCTGAGCGACTCTACCCTGCAAAGTTTTCTCAGGCGGGGCGTAGATATGGACAAGAGCATCCTCATGCTCAGTATGGCCAGCCGGGGGCTGGCCGGTTACGCCCGCATCAGTAAAGAACCCGCAGAAGATGCCAAAAAGCGGCTGGCCTGGGTAGCCCAGTGGGTAGCCGACGAGCGCCGCTTTCCCGTGTGGCGACGCAGCGGAGAATGGGAACAACAGGTTTTTTTCCTATCCCATGCCGCTATCATACTGGCCCACTACCAGATGACCACCTTAGATGAAACCTATGCCGCCAAGTGGACCAAAGTATGCAAATACCTTTCGGACGGCATCACCCGGTCGAGGTATAAAAACTTAGCTTCCCGGCCTAAGGATATTGCGCTCAGGCCCTACGACAACGCCGCAGCCCTCTACGCCCTCAGTCTGCACGACAGCTACTTTGGCAGCAAACTGCTGGAAACGGCCACCCGCGACTGGTCAAACTACCTCAACCGCGAGCTGCTCTTCGACGATACGGCCCTGCCCTGCTCGGGCTTCACCAATACCAACCGCTGCCGGCTGATGCCCGTAGGCGCCAGCATGGCGCTGCTCACGGCCTATGCCGCCGAGGCCGAGGCGCCCATCTCCGCCGATTTTTGGCGGGAATTCCGGCATTATTATAAAGAAAGTGTGATGAATGTGTGGGCCGGCTTCAGAACCGTGCCTCAAGGGCGGGAGATCCCCGACTTTTGTGATGAAGCGCTGTTTCCGCTGCAATGCGGCGCCTATCAGACCGAGCTGGCGCAGTGGGCCGCCGCTAAGCGCGGCGACCGACTGACCTATTATCAGCTCAACAACTATCTGTTGATCTACGATATGTTTAACCCCATCAACGAAGCCTGGAAGGAAGCCCCCAACAAACAAGTGGAGGCCCTCATCAAGTTGTCGGCCAGGTTATGCGCTGAAGTTAATTAGCGCAACTGGGCCACAACGCCCTCTACGCCCTGGCTGCGCAGTTCCTGCAAATGCACCTGTGCATCGTAAGAGGTAGCAAAAGCAGCTACTACTACCTTGTACATAATGCCGCCAGAAGCGTGTTGCTCCTGCTTCAAAAAGACATTTTGCACGCCTTTATTTTGCATATTCATGGCGTGGCGGTGGGCGTTTGAATACTCCCGGTACGAGCCCAATTGCACGCAATAACCCGCGGTTTGGTTGGCCAGCAGCATTACTTCAGCTCCGCCTCGGGGCGTCGTCGTCGCAGCGCCCGACTTGGCCGTCATTGTCGGCTGTGGCGGCGTATTCGTTACAGCCGTTGTCGGCGGCGGCGGCGTAGTTGTACGCGCAGCGGCGGCATTGTTGTTATGAGTTGTGGATGCAGCCGGCGTAGCCATACCCAGCCCGCGGGAAGTCCAGGAGGGTTGGTTGTTGCCGGAGGGCTGCGGCGTCTGCTGTTGGGTCGTCGTCGTCGTTCCGGGCCGGCTGGCAACCGACTCGTAGCTCACGGGCGCATTGTAGGTCTGCGGCGCGCCGTAAGTCGTTGTTGGCTGGCTGTTGCCATAGTAGTTGCCGTAGCCTCCGTTGGTAGCCGGGGCGGCGCCCCGAGCCGTCAGCGCAGCATCGTAGGACGATGGTTGAGCCGAAGCCGGGGCGGGCGGATTGGTATTGGAGTGGCCAATGACCTCTACCTTTACGCGGGCGCGGCCCAGGCGAATAATGTCAAGCGCATGGGCGGCGGCCCAGCTCACGTCAATGGCGCAGTTGTCGCAATAAGCGCCGCGGTCGTTGATGCGCACTACCACCGACTGGTTGTTGTCGAGGCGGGTAACGCGCGCCAGCGTGCCCAGCGGGTAAGAACGGTGCGATGCCGTCATCTGGTCTTTCCGGTAAATTTCGCCCAGCGAGGTGGGGCGGTTGTCGAGGTACTCGGCATAAAAAATGACCTGGCCCGTCGTTGTCTCCCCTATTCTGGGGTTGGAAGACGGCGTCGACGACACGGAGGCCGACGATGTTGAAGCCGCAGTAGCCGGTTGCCGGGATTGGGGGGAATCGTAAAACTGGAAGGTCTGGGCGCGGCCCACCGAAAGGGCGCCCAGCATCAGCAGCATTAAAGTAAGATCACGCATTTACTTGTTTTTTCAATAAAAGGACAAAAAACAGCCTACAAACGCCTAAAATTACACAAAGTGTATAAAAAACACAAGGATTGACTCTTTTTTAACATAATCTTCATATCGATTTTGCTACAAATCAGGTTTTTGGGGGTAATCTGCGGTCGTTTTCGGCCATTCTAATGCGGCAAAGGCTTCGTTCAGCCAGTCTTTGTTAGCCAGCGGTTGAGACGACTGAATTCGGGAAAGTAACGCCTGCCTCCTCCGCTGCCAGTTGCGCGCGTCTATGCGGCGGCGGTCTTCCTTCAAAGCAAACACCCGCTGCAACAACCTGAGGAACTGCTGGTTGGACGCCTGCTGGTATTCCGACAACTGCCGGTTGCGCTTAAGGTAGATCCGCGTAGCTTCCAGCAGCGACAGCAGGGGCTCGGCCTCGCCTTTTTCGTAATAAATCTTCAACTGCATGAGCTTGGCCGCCAGGTGATAAAAGGCATCGGTAAAAACTACCCCCTGCAACAGCAGCAGCGCCTCGTCGTAGCGCTTTTGTTCGAAGCGGAGGTTGGCTAAGTTGTAGGTATAGGCCGTATGACGCCCTTCCTCGGGCAGGGCATCGCGGTATTGCTGTATAAAATCGCCCGTCCAGTCATACTCCTTCAGGCGTATACCGGTGGTGGCAATATTGGCATAAGCCCATTGCGACAGGCGACCATGGCGCAGCAGCGCCCCCTGCCCAAGCATATCGCGGTAAAGGTCGAAGACAGGCCGGTAGTAGCGGGTAGCCCCCGAGTTGATCTGTTTTACGCAGTAGTTCAGCAAATAGCTATATAAGGTATACTTCTCCTCCTGCCCGAAAACCCCGCCTGCTTCGCCCAGTTGCAGCCGCAGCGCCTCCAGCGCGCCTTCTTCGGCGGGGCTGCCCAGCAGTTCGTATACGCCCAGATAGATGCGTATGGCAGGCAGGCCCGCCCCTTCCCAGTGGGGGTTACGGCAGTGGCTCAGCACCTCATCGAGAAAGGGCATATCGTAGGCTCCCTTCACTACGTGGCTGCGGCTGCGCATATCGCAGGCTATCTTCAGTTTTTCTATGTGATAAAAGGCATCGAGGGCGTTTTGCTTGGGCTGCAGATGGTCGCCGTAGGCGCGTCGGGCGCGGGTGAGCGACAGCGCATCGAGATGGGACAGCCGCCGAAAACTGCCATAGTAGTCATCGGCCGAGCGGCTCCTCGCGGCGGCCTCCTGCTGGGCCCAGCGGCGCAGCGCCCGGTCGGCAGCCTCGGTCATCTCCCGCTTCAGCAGGGCTTCCACCAAGGCATCGTGGCGGCGGCCGGGGCGCTCCTTCCATTCGTCCAGCGCTAAGCTATCCAGCAGCAAGTGGTAAAGATCAGACACCAGATTGTTGATCTTCAATTCATTGCAAGGTTCTTCAAGGCCAAACAGGCGGGCATATACGGCTTCTTTGTGCAGGGCGGCATCGGAAAAATCGGGCGCCGCCTCCAGCACCAGGGCACACAATTCGCGCAGGGTCTTGTTCTTGTTCCAAAAGTCGGAAAATACG
>CAYOTJ010000128.1:303-8790 GCA_964406855.1 uncultured Saprospiraceae bacterium | reverse complement strand
GTTGAACTGGGTTGAGTAGGTCGACCAGCCGATGACGGAAGGCAGCATGCCGTTGTCGCAGCAATCGGGATCGTTGCGTATGATGCGTACTTCATAGCCGGTAGCGCCAGGAACGGGGTCCCAACTGATGCGGATGCCATTGAATGTTTGGCTGGCGCGCACGTTGGTCGGCGCCGAGCAACGACGGAACCAGGTAGCGCAGTCGAACTCGCCGCAGTATTCGCAGGCTGCTTCTTCTTCCGCATCGGTAAGCTGGCCGCCGCGTTCGCCGTTGTCGGCGTAGCGCTGCTTGCCAAAGCAGGCCTCGGCGCAGAGGGTGGTCACGTGGTGAATTACGGTATAGTATAGCCCTTCCTGAGCCTGGTCGTAGAGGACAAAGGGCGCCGAGCCGGTAGTGGTAGTCGTGTATACGGTGGTATAGGGGCCCGAAGTGGGGTTGGGGCTGGAGATGACAATCCACTCGTGGGTGGCGTTCATGTTTTCGTAGCCCTGGTAGTTGGATACATATAGCGAGAAGTCGTTGCCGGCATCCAACAGGTCGAGGCGGAAGGAGCCCGAAAGTTCCTCGTCGCAGCACACAACCGTAAACTCGTGCAGCACTTCCGTCCAGGGGATACAGGGCGGATTGGCTATGGCCAACTTGATCTGATATTGGTAGCCCGGCTCAAAAGTATAGCCTACTGCCGCAAAAGCATCGGAGAGGTTGATGACGCCTACCTGCTGGTTGATCGTCCAGCCTAAGCTGGATACCCAGCCAAAGGAGCCGGTGCTGCCTATGGGTCGGCGCCAAGCATCGATGAAGTAGCGGGTTTCGTTCTCCGAGGCCCGGCCGTCGAGGTATACATCTTCGCCAAAGCAGAATTCGGTTTTTTCTACGCCATTGGCGTCTTCAAAGTGGTAGGCGGCTACGCCGCTGTAGGGGTTGCAGAGGATTTCGAGATTGACGGCGTCGAGGAAGAAACGGCCAAAAGCTTCCCAGTTAGGTACAGGCGGATTATCGTTTGCTCCCCGGAACCACAACTGTGAATAATTGGCGTTGGGCGTAAAGTCGACGGTATGCACCTGCCAACCAGAACTGGTAGGGGGAGAAAAAATAACCTGGCTACCGGCCGGCGTAGGGGGCACTTTTTCTTCTTCGTCACAAGAATTGGGGCTACCCGTCTGATTTACAAGGCCATTGGTTAGAATCAACTGCCGGGTTTGTACGGTGCCTGAAGTGCGATAAGCAAAACTGAGACGATAAGTTACACCCGCCTGAAAGTTGTGTGTAATGGCCATACCCTCTCCGCGAATGCCTGAAGATATTGGGCCATTCCAACAATTAAAGCTATACCTCACATAAGCATGAGCATATTTGCTGCCTTCAAACGCGCTTACGCCCTGAAAGCTGGATAAATTATCGGGCGATCCATGTGTGGAAATCCAACCGGGAAAACACCCCTCGAAAAAAGCATGAGCCGGATTGGCACAGTTGGCCTCAAAGCCCTCCGTGAGCACCACCTGAGCCTTCAGCCCGGGCGTAGCGAATAGGGCAGCAAAAAAGAGGAGTAACGTCCAGCCCAAGGAGGCGTAGCGGTGGTTGGCAGGCAGATGAACATACGAATGGCTGTTTAACAACTGTTTCATTGCTAAATGATTTAAAATGAGATGAATAAATGGGAGATATTAAAACCGGTAAACGGTTTTGGTTATGGTCTCTCGGCCGGGCGCCAGCAATCGGGCGGCGTACATCCCTTGCGGCAGATGTTCGAGGGATATGCGCGCCGAAGCGTCGTTGATGGCGTGTTCCATCAGCAGCCGGCCGGTAAGGTCATAAAGTTGAAGCGTCTTGCCCAAGGGGAGCTCGTGCGAATCTTGAATAAAAACTTCGTTGGGGCCGGCTGTCAGGCGCAGCATGTCGATGTCCATAGATTGACCTTCCGGGCTATGCCCGCCCAGCGCCATCCCCATGTCGATGTTTACCGTCCAGGCGATAGCCAGATCGCTCGGTCTTCCGCAGTGATCTATGGCTGAAACATAAACCCGTGCCGTGCGCGGGCCATAGGCCGTACTTTGCAGACAAATGGTAGTGCCGGCGGTAGTGACACTCAGCGTCAGGTCGTTGGCGCCTACCTGATAAGAAGCCACGCAAGGCGCATTGAAGGTATAGCACACCATAGTAGGCGTATTGATGTGGGTCATCGACAGCGGCTGCGCGGGCGGGTTGGCCGTGCATTCCGACAGGCAAGGCATGGTAGCCAGCGCGTAGTTGATTTCATCAACCGAGGGCGGATGCCAGTCGTTGGTACAGCTCCCGCCACTCGACATAATACCCGACGATGCGCCGCCGGCGCCCAGCGAACGCCCAAGGGCTCGGGCCGCTATTTTCTGTTGCGTACAAAGCGGCGCTTCATAAAAGCTGAATAAGGTAGTGCGGTAGTAATTGCAAAGCCCGCCGGGATAGGTATAAGCCGCAAACAAAAGTGTAAACTCGCGCGGCGTATACAGCCCGGCCCAATCAATGGAAGCACTGCCTAAGCCGCCCTGGTTCACCCAATTGCTGAACTCAATGTACAGTTCATCATGGTCATCAGTCGCCGACCAGGGGTCGCAGGCGTCGCAGCTCGATACAAAAATGGAAACGACATTGATCCGCAGCGGCGAGTCGAATTCATCGTCATAGTTCGACTGCACTAAGTTCATAATGGTCATGTTATGCTGAATCACCGCTGTCTGGCTGCCCATCCATTCTACCATGCCATAGTCGTTGGCCAAGCCCACATCCAATCGCAGCGGTTTACAACGGGCGGAGGGGGGCAGGTCGCGCTTGGCATAGGCAGCAGCTTCGGCAGCCAAGCAATTGCGCGTTTGGGGGCCTTCCAGCACATCTCCATTATCGTACAGTACATAGAGATTTCCGGCTGCGCCTTTGGCAAAATAGCGCAGAGGCTCGATGAAATAGGTATGGCCATCGTTCAGTTGAATGGCGCCGGCCAACATGTCGGCGGCCACGGTCAGGGTTACTTTGCTCTTCTTCTGGCCCACAATCTCACCTTGCAAGGTGTAGAGATCGGCTGTATTCCAGGATTGTTTTCCCTTGTCGTTGGTAATAGAAAAATCCTCGTCAAACAGATTTACCTGGCGCAGGCGCGCTTCAACCGCCGGCAATCCGGGCAACGCGATGTGTAATGTAAATTCCTCGCTCGGGGCGTCATGTCTGAGTGCGTTAAAAACCGTTTCGGCATCGGCTGAAAACAACGTATGCGCCGCTAGTTGGCGGGCCAGCGCGGGGGCTGTGCCTGCGGCGTCGCCCCTGAGGTAGATGCTTTGCCCGCCCAGTATAAGGGCAAACAGCATCAGCGTACAGGAAAAGAATAACTGCTTCATTGGACTTGGTTATTGAACTGTGTTTGATGGATAAACCCAAATGGTTCGGTCAGCCTGACGAAGCAAAGATGAATCGGAAAGCGAGGCAGGTTCAATAACGCTTTCTGAGGGTTATTCTCGCCCAATTCTATTTGAACTAAACAGAATAATTAATTTTAAATACACATAAAACAATGAAAATCAATAACTTAAATTGAAATAATTTAATAACCAAAATTAGCCCCTTTTCCCAATAAGGCATATTTGTGACAAGATAAATGTTCTTTTTGCGCGCTTTTGAGCCCGGAAAGCAAACAATCCCCTCCCATAGGAATTGCTGGCCCCCTATGCCGGCCCAAACTATGCTCGCCGGAAAGCGGCCCTAAAAGTGTTATAAACTATTTTGTATAGTGCATATACCTTTGTCAACAGTTGCAGTAAAAAACTCAAATATTATGACAACATTGAAAAAGGTATGCCTCCTTATCCTCGGAGGCTTGGGGGTATTCAATAGCGTTTTTGCAAATCATGCCTCCGATGGCGTCTTCGGCGCCGGAATACTCCAACCCCTTAAGGCTAAAGCCAATCAGTTGGCGGAAGAATTTACCTGCCCCTTAGTGGTAGACCTGGTTTTCGGCCGGCCTGATGATTGCCCTCCTCCCCGAATGACATGTAATACCATCTGCCAACTGACCGGCCCGGCCAGCGGCGCATGTAATATGCCTTTGGTTTCTACCGGCGATACCGTTATGATAGATGAGTGGATAGGCTTGGAATACCGCCCCTTTTATATGGAGATCAGCGAACAAGAGTCTGATAATAAAATTTCCATGAAGGTTACCCCTTACGAACCTTTGGACGATTGCGACGGCTGGTATTTCCACATTCAGTATTTTCAGTCCTCATGGGATCTCATAGAACATACCGGCTTAGCAGGTTTAGGAATAGCGGCATTCTATGTCATTTCACCCGCTCAGGATACCGTAGCCCAAATCGTGCTGGATCCTATGTCTGGCATAGTTCGCATCAATAACTTATCTGCAGGGTATAACTACCGGATGATGGAAAATTGTACCGTCATCCGCACTTTATGCGATCCGGTGAGGTTCCCCGACCCACGCGAGCATCCGGACAACCCCTTGCGTGGCCATGTCAATAACGGAGCCCGGCCATCGGCCAATGTCAGCCGCCTGAATAATCATCATTCACTGAACTCCATTGAGCCCAACTGGACCTTTACCAACCCCCTGCAAGCCCAGCTTGAACTCCGTTTCACTCAACCTCTCGTCAACGAAGCCGAAATAACGCTCTTCGACCTGCGCGGCGCCCAACTGGCCCGCTATACGCTGGAACCAGGCCAGATGGCTTATTCCTTCCCAACAACCGATTTGCCCGCAGGCGCCTACGCCGTTCGATTGCGCCAGGGCGGTCATGTCCAAACCCGCATGGCACTCAAATACTAACAGGTTGATTCGAGTTTGCTTGCACTTTGCCTGTCGGTAAGGTGGCAGGTAAGGTGCAGGCAAGCGCTTACTTTCGGTCCCAAAATATTGAACCCGTTTAGCATCCGTCTGAGCAAGAGCAGCCCTGCTGTGATACCCCCTTTCAGTTGAGGCACTCTTGCTCCTTTACTTCAGGGCGCCGGCCTTTTCCAACAACCACGACCGCTCTACAATCAGCTTTTTCTCCTGAATGCGCTGTATGATCCGGGTTATCTTCGCTTCATCCCCCGGCGGGCATTGCGAAATTTGCAGCAACAGGTTGATAAACCCGGACTCTAACTCCCGGGTTTCATCCGAAATAATCTTCTTCGACGCCCGGCTGATGTACATTTTATGCGCATCAATCTTGTAGGGCAGGAGCGGAGAGTCCAGCTCAAAATACAACTTCAGCTCCAACCGACGACATTGCAAGAGGTACATCAGGTCGGAAAACGATTGCGGCAGCGTATCCAACGCCTCCTGATATCGCTTCAACTCAAACAGACACAAGGCTTTATTATAAGCGTAATAACTTTGCTTATCCTCCTCGCTCAGAATCCGGTCCCGGTAGGTTTCTATAAAATCCAGCGCCCACTCACACTTCCCTATTGCCACTGCCGTTTTCACTACGCTGAGGTAAGCTGAAGGCGACAGCTTGCCTTCGTGAAACAAATGCCCCCGCTCCAGATTATCCCGCTGAATGTCGTGCAATACCGGCGCAAAGCTCATATTCCCCTGCTGTATCAGCAGCGTACACAAGCTTCTGAGGTAGGCAAAAAAATGTTGCAACGTAGGAGGCGCTATCCGCTGCTCGTGCTGTTGCAGCAGCGCCAATATCTCCATAACGGCTTCCGCTGAGGGCGCATCCGTATTTAGTTGGTCGTGTATCTTAGCCGCAATGCTCAGCAGCACATGATGGCTCCAGGTCTCCTCGGGCAAAAAATCCTTAAATGACAATGACAGATGGGCAGGCGCCTCTACCGATGTCAATTTCTGTTGCAGCGACAGCAAATTTAGCAACTCCAGCCGGCACGCCAGATAATAAGCATCTAAGCTGGCTACCGTCTGCGGTATGTACAAATCCCCTCTAAAACGGTTGTTCACGCTCTGTACGTCGTATTTTTCATAGGCCAGTTGAAAATGCCGGAAGTAGTAGTCTACCGACTCCCTGGGGTGGTCCTCTAACTGTTGCTCTAATTTCTGGATATTCTGCGGATAGCGCGCCGTAAGCCCGCGCTCTCGCGTAATCACAGCCCAATCAAGCGATTGTGAAAAACTATTCCCTGCTGTAAAATACCGTTCCGTCAGCAGAAACTTGCGCACCAACCCACTCAACTCACTCATCAACTTATCCAATTTACCAGCTACCCACGGCTGCCCCGGAAAAACCAGCGCATAGGCGTCCTCCTTTTCCGGCAGCGGCTCGCCCTTGCACAGCAACTCAAAAAGTTGCAATACTTTTCCTTGGTTTACCCCCTGATTAAAGTAAGCACACGACAGAAATTGCCCCAGCCCTTCCAGTTCGTCGCGGCTCAGCGTCTGTAAAAGTTGATGCACATAACTTTGATCCATAGTAAAGGCCCCCTGTTTCCCTATTGCAAAAATGCTCAGTTATTGCCAAACTAAAAAATGACTTTCTGTTCTACAAGCAAAGATTCATGAATCTTAATTTAGAATTATTAATTTCTGGGGCCTGCCCCGCCCCTCATCTACCTCCGGGAGGCATCCTGCGCGGGGCCGCTACGCTGCGTAGCTCGCTCATCGCTCGGCCAGCTCCTACCGTCGCTGTCTGCCCTCCTATCGTCGGGCACTACTCCGCATCGCTAGGCCGCCCCTCCCCACGAAGCGGCAGCCTCACGGAAAAAAAATATCCCGAACCAAGCGCTTGTGCTCAATTCGGGATATTATTTCCTCACAAATGGGGCTCATAGCGAGCCGATTAGCGAAGGGGATTTATGGCTATCCAAGCCAACGTTGATAAACCTCAGCTTGGACAACTATATACAAACGCTTAGTGCTGAACCGTCATCTTAAGCGTACGCACGCCCAAACTCGTCTCTGCGCGCACCAGATAGTTGCCGGCAGGCATATCTTTTACGTTCAGACGCAGTTGGTCGTTTTGTACGTTCGTCAGTTCGCGGGTCATCACCAATTGGGCTGCATTGTTGTAAACTTTTACAACCGCCCGCTCAGCGATAGCGTCCAGTTGGAAGCCCAATACGGCTTCGGTGCTCACCGGGTTGGGGAACAACTTCACGGCCTCTGCCGACAATACCGGCTCTTCCGTGCCTACCGTAATATCGGGGCCGATCGACAGGCGCACCACCGGCACAATGTCAAGACCAAAACCAATGAGGCTAAGATCCTGATCAGAGTTGCCTACATTCAGTGCGGCGCCATAGCGGGGGCGCTCCAGCGAGTCGGTGTAGAAGTTCATGGCAGCGTAGTTGAAGTCTTCCGATGCCTGAAGGAAGAATGCAGTCTCGTTAATATCCTGATATTGCACTACCGGAATGTAGTACGTATCGTCTTCCAGTTCAATGCCGCTGTCTTCATTGGCGCTTACCCAGATGAGTTCGTTGCCCTCATCGCCCGTAAATTCATACGAGTTAAAGCCTTGAAGCTCCATTTCTTCAATGTTGGCCACGAAGTCGTCATTGGTGTCGCCTTCCCACTTATACAGGAATACCGACACCACTTCGCCGATTACATCTTCCGCGTTCGTAGCGCCAAAACCGATGTAGCGGGCAAACTGACCGCCGGCGTCGCCTACATAAAATACGTTGCCGTACGTGTAGCTGTTGCTGGCTGCCGGCGCAACGCCTCGCGTTGCGCGCACCTCTTTCGCAAACAAGGTATCGCTAACGGCAAAGATGAACGATTGCTCGTTGTTCTGCGGCACTTCGTCTTCATTCGGGAATACCAGCGAATAAACGCCCGTGTAAACCTCGTTCACCGCCGGCGGCAAAAACTCATTCGGAAAGAATACATTTTCGGCCGTCGAGTCGGAGGCGATGGCGCCGTAAGTTACCGAGTCGCGGAAAGCCACCACATCCTGGCCGTCAGTGATGGTCATATACAAGGTGGCAGAAGCTTGGTTGGCGTTGCCTACGTTGGCTATATCGGCAATGAAGCCAATGGGCTCTACCTGGCTTACCGGCGTAATGGCATTGGGCGCTACGGCAAAGAAAGCGTTTACGCGCATGTCGTTGTCCGGGCGCGGGTTCTCATCCGTAAGAACCACGTCATCGATCATCCAGGCGTAGCCGCAGCCCGTCAGGTTGCCGCCATTGGCCGTTTCGCTCGTAGACAAAAACTGGAAAGCCACGTATACATTGGCTTGGTTGGCAGCAAACTCCGAGATGTCGATGGAGATCAACTGGGGGTTCAGCGCCTCGTTGCCGTCAATGATGCCGCCGAAGTCGTTGGCGCCAATGCCCGGGAATACCTCATACGTCGCCCAGGTGCTGATGGCGCTCAGGTTGGTACCCACGCGAACCTGCGGACGGTCGTTGAAGCTCTGGTAGAACGTCTGGAACTGAAGGAATACCTCGTCTTTATCTGAGGCATTGATCGCCGGCGTAATCAACCAGGCATCCTGGCCGGCCGGGTGGTTGCAGTTCAAGTCGGAGTCGAAGAGCATAAAACCCGTCGCTGCCGT
>CAYOTJ010000128.1:0-293 GCA_964406855.1 uncultured Saprospiraceae bacterium | reverse complement strand
CTGCGGGCCCGTAGTCGAGTACACCCAACGCGAGCTGGGTTGGTTGTTGCCTAAGACTACGGTATTCGTCCAGGTTCCAGGCAAGCTGCCCGTGAAAGTTTCGCTGAAGAATACGCCTTGTGCTTGCAACGAAGCCGCTCCGGCTATCAACAGGCACAATAAAGCAAAGTAAAATTTGCGGTACATAGAAATAGTAAATTATGAAAAACAATAAATCGTAAATCAATGGAATGTGAAACTGGAGCGTAGTTATTTCATAACAACTGCCTCAAAAAGACAAAATAACAGGGTGC
>CAYOTJ010000127.1:0-8798 GCA_964406855.1 uncultured Saprospiraceae bacterium | reverse complement strand
GGTGTTCCGCTCTTATGCGCTCGTGCCTCACGCATACCGCTTCACCCCCTGGTCCAACTCCGGCAAGACCACAAGCCATGGTACCCAACCTTATCGCTGTCTTTGTATTTACAAAAAACGTTATGGTTCCCCAAGCTAGGATTTGTGAATCCCAACTTGCTCTTTTCCCGTCTGGCAGCGTTAAAAAGTAGGCCATGTCTGCATTTTGCCTGCCGGCCCCCAAATAGCGGCTCCAATTTTTCACTCATCTTAACCTGAAGAACCATAACTTTGCAACTATGAACTCCACTGCTAAAATCATCTTAGGGTTGGCCTTTCTGCTGGCCCCCCTGCTGTTAACGGCCCAGGCCGATGTGCTGGCTTCCGAAGATGCCCGCTTTGCCGCCCAAACCACACGGGATACCCTCAGCCTGAGTCGGCTGCTGGCCGACGAGTTGGTATACATCCACTCCAACGCCCTCGTCGAAACCAAGGCCGACTTCATTCACAGCGTGGGCACGGGCCGCATTGTCTACCAGCGCATGACTCCCGAGCCCGCCCGACGGGTGCGCGCACTTGGCCGTCAGGCCGCCATCGTCGATGGTATCGTACACGTGACGGGCCAATTCCAAGGCAATACCTTTGATATGCGGCTGCGTTACACGGCTGCCTATCGGCGCCATAAGGGCGCCTGGCGCCTCGTCAGTTGGCAATCAACCCGGATCAATAATTAGCGCCGGATTCAGAATAGCAAAACGTACAAGCCGTATCTTACAACTTATTAAAGTAACAATCGCTGCCGGCGTTTACCAACAGGCTGTCGCATACGGGCTTTACCACTAATTCATCCATTTGAAGGTACTTGATGCTGATGATTTCTACCCGCGAACAAGAGTCGAGGTGGAAGAAAACAGTGCGGCCATCGCGCCCCACCACCCAGCGCCCTTGCAGGGTTTGCGTGCCATTGGCCGATTTGCGCTGGGCCAGCAGGCGGCCATCGCGGCGCAACTCAAGCTGGCAGTAGCCATCAGCATAAGCCGACTGCCATTCGCCGGCCAACTGAGCCGCCAGCGCGCCCTGTTGCGGGCTGGCAGGGCTGAGGCGCAGGTTCGAAAAGCCCGTCTCTTCCTGAGCCGTCAGGGAAATGCGCTCGCAGTCGGGCAGTAGGGTATACGTGCGCCGCTCGCCATTGAGTACAATGTCGAGGGTAGGCGTCAGGGGGCCATCTTGTACAGCCCAGCGGCCTACGGTATATTGTTGTGCCTGCTCCGACCAGACGTAAAGGCTTCCATCTGCCTCCATCTGCCAGTAAGCGCCGTCGGCATCCTGCCAAAATTGATTGGAAATGTACTGCTGAACAGTGGCGATGGCTGTTTCGCCAGGGTGGTATTCAAGGCACTTGGCCGAGGCGCTGATGCCCAATAGCATCAACATACCCACCATCATGATAGATTGGGTTGTTTTCATCCTTCATTGTTTTGGATGGCTAACCCTCAAAGGGGCGCCACAGTCGGGTAAATAACACTAACACTCCTTAAACGACGTAGCCGCAGCTCTAAAAGTTGCACGTCTACCTCTATTTAACAACGCAAATATAATTTGGTTCCAGCTATATTGTCAATCTTATTTCCGTAAATTATTTCTTAACATTGTGTTAATTTTGTAAAAGGAACGGTTTTAATGCGGCTTGCAGCCAATGGGGCTAAAGGCGCCCATCCCGTATGTACGAATTGCGCAAAAAGCGCGATCTTTGAGGGGTAGAGAATCATCTTATGCTGATCAAAACGCAAGGCATCGTCTTTCGCTCCTTCAAATATGGAGAGAGCAGCCTCATCCTCGACATCTTTACCGAGGCGCACGGGCTGCGCAGCTATGTCATTGGAGGGGTGCGTTCGAGCAAGTCGAAATCGCAGGCAAGTCTGTGCCAGGTGATGTCGCTGCTGGAAATAGTAGCCTATGAGCGCGACGATCGCGAACTCAACCGGCTCAAGGAGCTCAAGCCGGCCTATGTGTACAGCGGCATCCCTTTCGACATTCGCAAAAGCGCCGTGGGCCTGTTCATGGTAGAAGTATGCCGAAAGTCGATACGAGAGCGCGAGAAGAACGAACCGCTGTTCCGGTTTCTCTGGGAGCAATTCTGCTATCTCGATCAGGCCGCACAGCCGGTGAGCAACCTGCACCTGCAATTTTTACTCGAACTCACTACCTATTTAGGCTTTGCCCCCGGCGGCGACTATACGCCCGAACAGCCCTTCTTCGATTTCCGGGAGGGGCAGTTTGAAAGCGACACCCCCGACCATCCCCATTTTTTTGATGCGCACCTGAGCGCGCTTATGTACGAGCTGCTGCACCATCGGGCCGAAAGCTGCCATGAGGCGCCCCTCTCCCGGCAGGAGCGCCGCCAACTGTTGCATGGCCTGCTGGAATACTACCGGCTGCACATAGATGCGATGGGCGTGGTCCATTCGCATCAGATACTACAGGAAGTGCTGGAGTAGGCCCGGCCTACCAGCCCCGGTACCGGGGCGGCTTAATGCCATTGAGCCGCAGATATACCACAAGCTGCCCCCGGTGGTGGGTGTGGTGATCGTGCAACAGCAGAATGATTTGTCGGCGGGTCATGGGGCCGGCGAAAAAATCGACAGTAGCCGATAATCCCTCTGGATTTGCCCTGAGAATGGCCTCCCGGGCGGTATTGAGCGCAAGTTCCATGAGCGCAATGATTTCTTCAGGATTGCGGCCCTCTTTAATGAGCAGCGGCGACTCTACGCTTATCCCGGTAAGGTAGTTGGAAGATAACCACATCATATTTTCAGCCATGTGCTCTAATTGCTCTCCAAAGGACATCTCCTCTGGCGTAGGGCGAAAATTGTACTGCTCAGGGGGCATCGCCCGGGCTACCTCCAGCGTATAAGCGGCGGCATTAGCCCACTTGAGCGCGGCCTCCTGAATGAAGAGCGAATCCTGGGCGCTCGCCTGGGCGCCGGAAAGTATGGCGAAGATTATGGCCGTCAACAATCCTTTCATTAAAACCTGTTTTGGTGACGCTCCACAAGGTAAACAATACCGGCAAAAATCATCAAAAACCAGCGCTAAATGTCACCAAAAGAACCCCGAAAACAGCCTATACTTGAAAGCGGAAAAACAGCCTGACTATGGGCGCGTTGATTATCATCCTTCTTTTGCTGACTGGCCTTATTGCCTATCTCCTGTTTGCGCCGGCTTACCTTCTCATCGATAGCCGGCAGGGGAGGTTTGAATGTGGGTTGCATCCATTGGTGCAGGCGAGGTTCAAGTTGAACCCCCAGCCCGGAATTCAACTGAGCATAGCAGGGTGGAGGAAAGATATAGCCCTGACGGGGAGGAAGCCCACGGCGACCAACTCCATTAAAAAGTCGGTTGGCCGCCCGAGCGCCCGAACGGTGCGTAGAACATGGGCAGCAATCAAAAGCTTCAAGGTCAGGCAGTTTCGTCTTCGCGTAGATACAGGCGACGTGCAGCTCAACGGGTTGTTATTCCCGCTGGGTTATTGGCTCGCCCGACGCACAGGCAGGCCTATTGACGTCAACTTTACCAACAACAACGAGTTGGTGATAGCAATAGACAACAATGTTGCCCGCCTGCTGTGGGCCTATGCGACGACGCGGTAAAACATTGTTAACCAAAAATCCCGAGTCATGAACAACTTGGATGATCTCCTTGGCAAAATGACCGAATTTCTCCGGTCGGAAGCCAAGACGGAAACCATTATCGGCCAGCCTTTTGTGCTGGGTGAGTTTACCTGTGTTCCGGTTATGTCCATTGGCCTGGGCTTTGGCGCCGGTGGCGGCGAAGGCAAAGGCGGCACAAAAGCCACCGGCGAAGGCGAAGGCGAGGGCGCCGGTGGCGGCGCAGGGCTGGGCATGGGGCCCGTAGGCTTTTTGATCACCAGGGGAGAAGTGATTCAATTCATTCCGGCACGCAACCCCAGCGGGTTAGCTGCCGCCATGGAAAAAATCCCCGATCTGATTGAGAAGTTTGCCCCCAAACACGATGCAGTACCTGCTTAGTGCAATAGGCTCATTGTAATGAATTGAGGACTATAAATTTTAGGTTATCATGGGTTCAGTTGCGGCCCGCGCTTCCGCGAAAGCGGGGCGCGGGCCGTTCTGTGACAATTTATCCGGGTATGAGCGCAATAATCACAATCTTATCGGCCGCGTTGCTGATCTTTAACGCGCTGGGCGCGCTCTACGGCGGCGGCAGTTTTATGCTGTACCCCGATGGCAGCGGGCTGCAAATGCCTCTTTCCTATCTGGAACATACGCCGTTTCGCAATTTTTTCATCCCCGGCCTGATCCTTTTTGTAGCCAATGGGCTACTGAGTACGGTAGCATTGGCCACATACTGGCTGCGCCGCCCTGCCTACCCCTTATGGGTGCTGGCGCAGGGCGCCATACTGGCGGGCTGGATACTCTGCCAGATAGCGCTCATACGCATCGTGGTGGAGCTACACTACATCATGGGCGGCACAGGGCTGGCATTGATGCTGTGCGGCTGGTGGCTGTGGCGGCATAGGCAGGCCGGCGAGGTTAGTCGGTCCTGACTACTTTTTGCTCAAACAATCGCTTGCCCGTTCCATCCCGGCCCACCAACACATAAAGGCCGGCGGGCAGCCCTTCGAGGGAGAGCAGCGCACGGTCGCGCACAAACTCCAACTGAGCTTCGCGGGCCAAGCGGCCATCAAGAGCGTACACCTGTGTATACAAGGGGCCCTCGTGGGGGAATTCTATCTCCAACCAGCAGTGGGTGGGCACCGGAAAGGCGCGGGCCTCGGCCACGGGCTCGGGGTTGCGGGCCTCGCGCACGAAGAAGCGCTCGGCAAAAGCCAGCGCATTTGGGCCTATTATGGTTCCAATGTGGCGGCCGGGGATGTCGTCTATAGGCGGGTGGATACTGCCCCAGATTCGGGATAAGCTGCACTGGTCGGATGCGTCGCGGTAGGTAGCCCATTGCAGAATGACGTCTGTGCTGGGGCCGTCTTCAAAAACTAAGAACTCGTTTTTGGGGCAGGAAAACTCGCCCATGCCACCCGGGAAGAAGGGATCGCCGGTAAGCGCCGTGAGTAGCTCGGCGGCAGCCCGGCTATAGGTAGAGTGACCCGAGGTATAGCCTGCAAAGGGAGGCGTAACGAAAGTAGGACGCTGGTAGGGGAGCCACTCTCGTGCGCGCACCCAGCCCACGCCGGCGGTTTGGGTGGCTGGCCTGCTGATGCGGGTAGTGCCTTTCCAGGCTAATATTTTTACTTCTCCTATGTGCTGGCCCTCGGGGCCTGCGAGGCTGTCGCCGGCGGCGATGAGCTCGACGTAATCCGGAATGAGGGGCAACCCTTGGGGGTGGTAATTGGGGAGTTGAGGATTGGAACACTGCCCGCGCTCGGCCATAGCCCGGATGGCGGTGATGGGGCGCGACGAATCATACCAACCTTTGATGCCCCAGGTGGAGATGGCCACATCGTGCATGGCTCCCCCAAGGGCAAAATAAGCTTTAACATCCCATTCCAGCGGGTCGAGCTCGGGGCCCTGGCCGCGCAGTCGCCGCCGGAAGTCGGGGTGATCGTGAACGTAGTTGAGAATATCAAACCAATGGCCGGGAGGCGTCACGGAGTTGGGGCCATCGGCCCAAAATTCGGCTAATACCCGCGCATAGTCGCCGCGAGGCACAATCTGGGGCGCATAAGGCTGGCCCGTTTTGGGATTGAGGGCGTAGCCCATACCGGTATCGCCGCCCTCGAAGATATCATAAAAATCGGGGTATTCGCTCCATTGCGTGGGATAAGTTTGGATGTTGCCGAGAGAGGCCGGCGATACGTCCCACATGACCCCGTCGGCGGGGTCGAGGTGCGAAGACCATACGGCCACTAACAGGTGATTCCAGCGGAATGCCTCCGACTCGGGGTCGAGGCCCTGGCCCATGAGCGCGGGCGGGCCGGGGTCGTGGTAGACGACGTAGTTGTGGCCGTCGCGCTGGTAGGTGACGGCATCTTCTGGTTGTAGGGAGAAGGGGAGCACACTGCCCCATTCGGGGCTGAGGAAGCCCTGCACATTGCCGGGCAGGGGGTTGCCGCTCTGGTCTACGATCTGCTGGAGCTGGAGGGGTTGCCAGCGGTTGATGTCAACGACGTTGCCGCCGCCGGAAACGCTTACCGTCATAGGCGGATTGACGGGCTTGTAGTAGCGGTTGGCGTAGCCGTCGGCTTCGTTGGCGCCGTCCTGGAGGCCATATTGGATGTAGCCTGCGGCGATGTAGTTGCCCATCTCGGCGGGGCCGCAGCGGTAATCGGTGGAGGCATTGCCGGGGTCGTAGCCTTTTTGGCGCATGAGCAGATCGATGACGGCAAAGATGTCTTCGACGTTGGGGGAGTTTTGGAAGCGATGGCGGATGAGGCGATACACGGCATAGCTGATGGCCTCTTCGCGGGCGGCTTCCACGTCTTCGGGCCAGGGGAAGCTACCCAGCGGCCACACAAACCCATGTTGGCTGCGCCCCAGCAGGTAGGTATCGGCCAAGGAGTCGTATACGGCCCAGGCGTCGTACATGGCCGCCGAGGTATGAAAGAGGTTGCGGGCGTGCACGGTGGGGCGCGCAAAGTCGTTTTCGATGGCGTAGAGTACCCTTTCATTCCACTCTCGGGCGGCGGAGTGCTGGGCGGCCAACCAGCCGGGCAGGAGGCTAAAGCAGATGATGACGGCGAAGAAGACTTTTTTTCTCATGTCGGGGGGTATTTTACATTTTTGGTTAGGTCCGGCGCCTGTCGGCCGTCATACGGCAGCAGCTTGGTTCACGGAGCGTGGCGCCCGGCCTAGCGATGCGGAGGGGTGGCGGCCCCAAGCCGCCAGCCGGCGCCCCTCAAAGGGCGCCGGCCGACCCAAGGAGGAGGTTTACCCGGCCCGGTACGGGGCGGGCCCGTAGCGTAGCGCCCCCGCGCAAGTTGCTTAAAAAGGCAAAATGCCATGCGGGGGAGGCCCCCTACTAACGTATCGCTTATTTTACAAACGCCTGAAGGCCCCGCATTGTGGGCGAGCCGAGCAAAAAAATCAGCGGATGTGGAAGCGCTTTTCCGCTATGCCGCGGCCTTGAGCGATGGATATTTTCCACGACGACTCGTCGTTGAGGGAGATGTAGCGGCGCTCTTCGGTGAGGTAGTGCCAGTCTTTTTGGGTTTGGAAGTAACATTTTTGGCCCTTTAGCTCGATGATTTTGAGGATTTCATTGTCGTGGTAGTTGAGCTCATCGTAATCGGTGTGGGCGTTTTGGGCCGTTTCGGAATAGCAGTCGTTGAGGCGGAGCAGGGCCGAGTTGAGGTTTTCGTCGAGGTCGTTGACGTGGAGGCCTATTTTTTTAGCTTCGCGGCTGGTGATGGGGTAGCTGTGGGCGGGGTAATCGGCGTTGAGGTGCTCGCTGATGGTTTTTATTTTTTGCTCGTCGGTCATGTGGTAAGACAGTATCTCGCTGGTGATTTTGATGGATAGCGAGCTGGCGCGGTCGACGGCGCCAAATACCAGCGGGTGCAGGTAGGCGTAGAGGTCGCGGTAGGGGTTGGTGTCGTTGGGCTGTCGCTTGGCGTCCCAGAGACGAAGCACGCGATCGAGTTCATTTTGGCTTACACTGACCTTGTCGTTGTACTTGTGATCGATGGGCGAGAGCTGGTGGGTGATGGACGTGTCGATGGCCGACAGATAGGCCAGTGGGCCCATGCGAATTTCATCGCAGCCGAGGGCCAGCATGGTGGCGGCCGAGGCGCAGTCGAGGGGCACAAGGGCTATGATATGCTCATAGTAATGGCGCAGCAGATTGATGATGCGGAGGGCGCCTGTGCCCTGGCCGCCGTTGCTTTTGAGGAGGAAGTAAAGCCTGGGGCGGCGGGCCTGTTCGGCCAGGATGCGGTGAAAGACAATGACGTCTTCCTCGACGAGGCTGCCGCTTTCGGATATCCAGTAAGAGAGGAAGTCGCCATCCAGCATTACCTCGATGTCGGCGAGGATCGCCTGCGATTCGGGGAAGAGTATGGGCGGCTTGCGGAGGTCTTTTTTATTCGTCTTGGCCATGATGCTACGCCGTTGGTTTTGGGTGAAAGAAAGGGGTTGCTGCCGGGAACTTATTAAGTATCGGACGACCGATAAAGTTCCCGGCAGCAAGATGAAGGGCGGCGCGCTACCGCACCAGTACCATAGCGGAGCTGGGCGGCACGCTGAGCTTGGTTTTATTGACCTTGGCGATGCCGGTTTCGTCTACGCGCTGGTCGTTGACCACCACTACCCAGGGGCCGTCGGGTATGTCGAGGGCGGCGGGCCGGCGGTTGCCGTTGTATATGACCATGACCTCCTTCCAGGTGTCGCCTGCGGCGGCGGCATTGATGCGGTAGGCCAGCAGCAGGGGGTCGGGGTGGTCGATGAAGACGAGGTTTTGCTGTATGGCCTCGGTGGAGGTCATGCGGAAGGCGGGGTGGTTTTTGCGCAGGGCTACCAAGCCGCGGAAGTAGTTGAACACATCGCGGTAGCGGGCCTTGCGCGACCAGTCGATCTGGTTGATGCTGTCGGGCTGATTGAAGGAATTTTCGACGCCCTGCTTGGTGCGCAGCATTTCCACGCCGGCATGGAGGAAGCTGACGCCCTGATTGGTGAGCACCATGGCGCCAGCGAGCTTGTGCATGCTTATGCGTTGGGCTTCGGTGGCGTCGGGTTGTGAGTTGGCGAGGCGGTCCCAGAGGGTATGGTTGTCGTGGCAGGACACATAGGTGATGGTCTGATAGGGTTGTTCGGCCCAGGCGCGGGCGGGGT
>CAYOTJ010000126.1:0-8841 GCA_964406855.1 uncultured Saprospiraceae bacterium | reverse complement strand
TATCCTTTGGCCGGGCCCCACGCGGGCTTCGCAAGGCCGTATCTCCGGCTTGGCATGCCTATATGACACTTAGCCCGGATGTATAGTTTTCCAAGTCCAGATTCACAAATCTTGGCTTGGAAAACTATAAGTTTATACCCAACACAAAGATAGTGCGGCAAATTTATTTTAAAACTTTTTTGTTTAAAAATTTGCAAAATAAAACAAAGTTAATACCTTAGCGTTCGCTATTGAATGCTACAGCCATGAGACCGAGTTTTAATCCAAACTTACCCGCCCGCTTCGACCAACGTTGGAACGAGCTCAAAACGCTGGCGCGCAGCCTTTGGGCCCGCCATTGGACCAAAGTCATCCTCCTGGGTTGCGTATACTGGATATTGCAAAATCGCGATATCACCATCAATCTCTCTTTTAACAGGCTGGAAGAAGCTGCGGCCACCCCAATGCCTGCCGCTACCCCCGAGGCCGCTTCGCGCCGGGCTATGAATGTATCCCTGCTCAATGGCGGTCGCCGCAGCCAGTCGAAACGCGCCGCAACAGCGCCTCCCCCGCCTGCGCCTCCTGCCCGGCCGGCCGCTACCGCGCCTGCCGCCCCGGTTGCAGAGGGCAGCAAACGCGAGCGCCAGTTGGCCTATGTGCGCCGATACGCCGCCTTAGCCAAGGCAGAGATGCACAAATACGGCATTCCAGCCAGCATCACGTTAGCGCAGGGCCTGCTCGAAAGCAATGTGGGCAGCAGCAAATTGGCCGTGGAAAACAACAACCACTTTGGCATCAAGTGTTTTTCGCGCACCTGCCGCAAAGGGCATTGTAGCAACTTCACCGACGACTCCCATAAAGACTTCTTTCGCATCTTCGGCAATGTCTCCGACAGCTACCGCTCGCACAGCCAACTGCTCAGGCAGCCGCGCTATCGGGCCCTCTTTAAACTCAAGCGCTCCGACTATCGGGGCTGGGCCAGAGGCCTCAAAAAAGCAGGCTATGCCACCGACGATCACTACGACGAAAAACTCATCAATCTCATCGAAGCCCTCAAGCTATTCGAGTACGATCGTTAGTTGGTTTTGCTGTTTGACGAGAGCCCGCCCCGCCACTTTGGCCCGGCGGGCTTTTTTCTTGTGCAATTCTCCCCAAAAAACGGCTACCTTTGCATAGCTTTATTTCATCAATGCATATTGTCATGCCAGATTTGTTTTCCATCAACCGCAACGCCCTCACCATGCGCCCCAAGCAGCCCATGGTCGATTGGCTCAATTCGCTCTATCCCGAGGACCCAATGACGCTGGAAACAGCCATTTCTCACGACGGCCTCGACATCATCCTCATTCCTGAGTTCGACAGCACGGAAGACGCGCTGGCCTGGCTGAAAGAAAATTTCGCAGACTTCTTCACCTTCGCCCTCGATGAGTGGTGCGAAGACGAGTCGCGCTGGCCCGCTCCCCTTACCTGGGAACTGTTCGAGCAATACATCGATTACAGCATCCAGAGCGTTGTAGTCGACTCAGTAGACGACGACGATTCCGACGACTCCTTCTTCTTCACCGACGACGATTTCGATGATTTCGATGACGATGATGACGATGATGACGAAGAGACGGAAGACGGAGATGCTGACGATGCCGCCGGCAAAAACTAAAATGCTTCTATGGTAGCCGCCGGCAGGGCCGGCGGCTGCTTCATCAGCCTCCTTATGCGCAGCTCCTGGCTTATCCTTATGTTTTGGGGCGCCCAGCTGCCCCTGCATGCCCAGCAGTACTGGCAAAACGGATCCTTCGAAGGTCAACCGCAAGACGCCACCATTCCCGTAGGTTGGCTGGCCTGCCAGCCGGGCACCACCCCCGATATTCTGCCCGGCTTTTGGGGCGTTTATCAAGACCCCTCCGAGGGCAATACCTATCTGGGGCTCATCACCCGCGAAGACGGCAGTTGGGAAAGCATTGGCCAACGCCTGTCGCAACCCGCAGTTACAGGCAAGTGTTACAGCTTTTCCATCGACCTGGCCCATGCCCGCACTTATTCGGGCTACAATCAGCCGATACGCCTCCGGGTTTGGGGCGGCGACGCCCGCTGTAGCCAACGCCAACTGCTATACGAATCGCCGGAAATCAACCACTCGGCCTGGCGCACTTATGCCGTGATCTTTACCGCCAAGCAGCCCATTGCCTATATCACACTGGAAGCTTACTCGCCCCGATCTATGCCCCGCCGGGGCAATCTCCTGCTCGACAACATGAGGCCCCTGCGCCCCTGCCCCCGCGCTTCGATTCTGGCGCCAACCCATTCCGCCGATGCCCGCAACCGAGGCTAACAGCCGGCCCGACGGCCCCGCCTGGCAGCGCGGCCTCAACTGGCGCTTGCGCGGTCAGTTGCTGCGCGACGACCGCCTCCTCAGCGCGGCCGAACTCGATGCGGCCTTGCCCGACCTGCGCACCCCACAGGCGCTGGGCCAATGGCTGCGCGGCTGCTCGGGCAGTTATGCTCTGCTATTTCGCCAAGACGGTTACCATTGGGCGGCTACCGATGTGGCTCGTTCCATCCCGTTGTTTTGGCGCGAGACCCCCGATGGCGCGGCCTTTACCGGGCGTTTGTCGGTTGCGGATGCCGGCTTTGAGCCCCGTCAGCCCTGGTGGGATGGCCAATGGCTGGGCCGGGTGGAATACTTGCCCGGCGACCTCACCTTCGACCAGCGCTACCGGCAGTTGGGGCCGGGCCAGGTGGGCTGGCAGCCCGCCGGCGGTCCGCTGGAAGTGCATACCTACTTCGACTATGGCAGGCCCCCGGCCGATGCTGCTCCCCTCAGCGAAGCAGCATGGGCCGCCGAACTCAAAACCGTGCTGGAAGGCCTGACCCGCCGCCTCATCGCATCAGCGCAGGGCAGGCCATTAGTAGTACTGCTCAGCGGCGGCTACGATTCCAGGCTGCTGCTGGCCCTGTTGCGGCAGGCCGGGTATCCGGCCCTTTACGCCCTCACTTATGGGCGCCCCGGCGCCTACGAGCACCAGCGGGCGCAGGCCGTAGCCCGCGAGGCAGGCGTGCCCTGGGTTTTTGTACCTTATGGCCCGGAGGTCTTTCAATCTTTTTTTTCAGAAACCTGGCGCGCTTATGCCGACTATGCATCCAACCTGAGCGTATTGCCGCAGGATCAGGACTTTTTTGCACTGGCGCAGGCGCGCGCTCAAGGGCTTATTCCGCCCGACTCCCTGCTATTGCCGGGCTATTGCGCCGACGTGCAGGCGGGCAGCTATCTGCCGGGGCGCTATTTTCAGTGGCCGGGCAGACTGCGGGGCGGAGCGCTGGCCCGCTACATAGCCTATCGCCTCAATCCGGGCTTTAGCAGCGCCGAACGGCGCGCTTTATGGCCTTACCTGCCGCAGAGCGCCTACCCCGACTCCGAAGCGCTCGCGGCTGATCTGGAGGCTTGGTTTATCCGCGAACGCATGGCCAAGTATATCGTCAACGGCGTGCGGGCCTATGAGTTTTGGGGGTATGGCTGGCGATTGCCTTTCTGGGATCCCGCCTTTTTGGCTTTTTGGCAGCGCGTGCCCAACGCCCTGCGCCAGAACATGCAGTTTTATCGCCTTACGCTGGCGGAGAACTACTTTAAGCCGATGGGTATCCATTTCCCCGACGACCAAAAGCCGGCTGCGCCCGCCTGGCGGGCATGGGCTGCTGCGGCTGTGGGCACAACCCTCAAGCGGCGGCTGCTCCGGCGCAAACCCGCGCCCGACATCAATGGTTTTGATTGGCTTAATACCCAATTGCGGCACATGACAGGCGCATCGACCGGCACTATGAATGAAACCCTGGGCCAATGGCTGCATGCGCACTGGAAGAGTCGACTGTAAAACCTTGCCTTATGCCTTGGTAACGGAAAGGTCGGCCGATTGCTTGAAAACAAACTCGTCGAGAGCCTTGCGGCTGCGTGGCGTCAGCTCGCGGGTGCGGAAGGGTTCCTCCAACTGTTCGGGGGCGCCCGGATAGCCCAGCGCAATGAACACGACAGGCTCCACATCATCCTCAAGCTGGAATACCTCGCGGGTGAGGGCGGGGTCAAAGCCCCCCATCTGATGGCCCAATATGCCGTTGGCCGTAGCTTGCAGCATGAGGTTGGTATTGGCCGAGCCCGTATCGTAAAGGGCGTGGCGATTGGGCTTGCCGTTGGCGGTAAAATTTTTGCGCGCTAAACTCAGAATCAGTACGGCAGCGTTTTGTGCCCAGGGTTTATTGCCAGGGAGCAGGCATGATGCAAACTGTGCAAAGGCCTCCTCATCGCGGTGGGCATAGCGGTATACCCAGGGCTGCTCGTTCATACTGCTGGCCGCCCAGGAGGCTGCCTCAAACAGCCCATGAAGTACTTCTTCTTCAATGGGACGCCCGGCAAAAGACCGCGCGCTCCAGCGATGGGTGATGAGCTCGTGCAGCGGATATTGCGTTTGTGGTATTTTCGGATTCATCGTTGTTGGTTTATTGCTGTTGGGGCGTTGCCTGTTCTGTAACGACAACGCTTCAACAACCCTACGAGAGCCAAACAGCAAAAAGGACGTCAGGGTTCAAAAAATCCATGTATTTACATTTATTTACCAATCTGGCTCTGGTTCGCAACCAATATCAGGCCGCTAATGGGCGCGGGGCGGCAGCTACGCGCCCATCCATGACGGCAAACCAAAGCGGCGGCGCCAGCGCCAGCACGATGGCCGCCGGATAACCCATGGGCAGTTGGGGGCTGTCGTCGAAGTGGCGTAGCACCTGATATTTGCGGGTAGCTTTGTAGTGATGGTCGCTGTGGCGGGTGAGTTCGTAGAGGAAAATTCGCCCCAGTTCGTGGTCGCTGTTCCAGGAGTGGGCCGGCGACACGGGTTCGTAGCGGCCCGTGGGCAACTTTTGGCGCTGGAGGCCATAGTGTTCGATGTAATTGACGCTTTCAAGCAGCAGGAAGCCCACTAGGGCTATCGCTACGGCAAAACCCAGCGCGGCAGGCCCCAACAGCCAGCCTATGAAGGCCAAATAGACCAATTGGATGAGCTGAAAGCGGAGCATCTGATTCTGCAAGGTCCACCGGGCTTCGCCCAAACGCTGAGCCTCAAGCCGCCAGGCATTGCGCCAGCCGCCGACGACCGAACGCAGCCAGAACGCATAGAGCGACTCGCCGAGGCGGGCAGAGGCGGGGTCTTCGGGCGTAGCTACGTGTTTGTGGTGGCCCCGGTTGTGTTCAATGAAAAAGTGCATGTAGAGCGCCGACAACAGCAGCGCCTGCGCCAGCCATTGCTCGCCCCTGCGCCTGCGATGCCCCAGCTCGTGGGCTACGTTGATGCCGATGGTACCCACCACTAAGCCTACATTGAAGGTCATGCCTATTAGCTCGCCGATGCTGAGAGATCGGTGTGTGATGGTATAAAAGAAGTAGGCGATGAGCCCCCACAGCAAGGGCGCATTGAGGTAAAGCAGCCAGTCGAAAAGCAGGCGGTTGCTGCGGCTTTCTTCCTCGGCGGGCTCGTGGTTGGTTATTGAGTAGGGCAGCGCCAGCTCCAGCAATGGGATCATGACGAAGCCCACGTAAATGCTGCCAGGCGACGCCCAGCCGCCGGCCCATACGCCCCAGTAGCCCGCCAGCGGCGCTAAGTAGGCAATGAGGTATTTGAAGTCCCTCCACATAAGAAATGCGTTTTGTCAGCCCCAAAATACGCCAACTTGTCGGAAAAAGCAACGTCATTTTTGCCTCATCTATGCCGCGCCCTCAGATGGCTGTCGTATTTTTGCGGCGCTTTGGGCAGGGCTGCGGCTTTGTTCATATTTTTGTACGGTGTTGGGTTTTTCCTGATGGCAGGTTTCTGCGGCGGGCAGCCCCACCACAAGTTATTTTCGTTTCATGAGCGATACGCAGTTTTACGAGTTAAAAGTGAAGGCCACCCGCCGCGAGACGGCCGACGCCCTCACGGTTGTTTTTGACGTGCCAGGGTCTCTTCGCGAGACCTTCCGATATGTACACGGGCAGTACCTCACCCTGAAGTTTCACATCAATGGCCAGGAATACCGCCGGGCCTACTCGATGTGCAGCAGCCCGTTGGAACCCGACCCCGCCGTGACGGTAAAGCGCGTGGAGGGCGGCCAGGTGTCGAACTTCATCAACGATTATGTAAAAGAAGGCTATCTGATAGAGGTGATGCCGCCTCAGGGCCGCTTCACGCTGCCGCTCAATGCCGAGCAGCGGCGGGATTATTACCTCTTCGGCGCGGGCTCGGGCATAACGCCCCTGATGAGCATACTTAAGACGGTACTTGAGGAAGAGCCGCAGAGCGCGGTATTCCTGCTGTACGGCAACCGCAACGAGGAGAGCATCATCTTCCGGGAAGAGCTGGACCAACTGATGCGCCGCTACGAAGACCAACTCATCGTACAGCACATCCTGAGTCAGCCCCGCCGCGAAAAAGCCAAGGGCGTAGCCGGCTGGTTTAGCAAAGGCGCCAGCAGTTGGGACGGCCAGGTAGGGCGCATTGACCGGAGTAGCGTGGCCCGCTTTATGGCCGCTAATCCGCCTCGCGCCAAGGAAGCCGTTTATTTTGTATGCGGCCCCGGCGCTATGATTGATACCGTAGAGTTGGCCCTGCAAGGGCATAGCGTATCTCCTAAGCAACTGCATACCGAGCGGTTCACCACAGCGCTGCCCGGCGATGCGCCCCGGCAGACAGGCGTACCCGGCGCTCAGGTGAAGGTGACGCTGCGTCGGCAGGATTACGCACTGGAACTGGCTGCGGGTAAAACCATACTTGACGGGCTGCTGGACCGCAAAATTGAGGCGCCTTATTCCTGTACTTCCGGCGCCTGCTCGACCTGCATGGCCAAGGTAAACAAGGGTACGGTAGCTATGGATGCCTGCTATGCCCTTGATGCCGACGAGGTGGCCCAAGGTTATATACTCACCTGTCAGGCGCATCCTACCAGCGGCGATGTGGAGATCACTTTTGACCTTTAGCAGGCGCCCGGGGAAGGGATAGAAGCGATATGGCCCGACCTGAGAAGGGCCATAATAGCGGATAGCCCGGCGCCCGCGCCGCCCGCTTAGCATTACGCTTCCGGGAAGTGACGGGTATGCGGGCGGCGCGGGCGGCCCCCCAAAAAAAGGAACTCAAATGCCCTGGGAAAGTGTATTGCTATGGAATGGGGCCATACACACAAAACCTGCCCCTGCAAACTACTAAGTTAGGCGGCAATTGCTACCTTTGTCGCCGCAAAATGAATACTCATGGCCGCTACTGCCTTTGAACAAGTGAAGGAACTCATTGCCGAAATTGAAGCCGCTCAGCCGGGCTCATTGGACGAGCTGGAGCAGTTTCGCATCCGGTTTTTGGGTTCCAAGAATGTAATCAAGCCCTTGATGGGGGAAATTAAGACGGTACCCAACGATCTCAAGCGCGAGTACGGGCAACTCATCAATGAAGCGAAGGAAAAGGCCGAAGTCAAGCACCAGGCGCTGCGCGCGCAAATAGAAGCCGCCGCCGAGTCGGGGGCCGCCGATGAGCTGGACCTGACGGCGCCGGGCGAACCCATAGCGCTGGGCTCGCGACACCCCATAGCCGCAACCATGAACCGCATTGTGCGCATCTTTGAGCGCATTGGGTTTGTGGTGGCTGAAGGCCCGGAGGTAGAAGACGACTGGCATAACTTCACGGCCCTGAATACGCCCGACGACCACCCCGCCCGCGACATGCAGGATACTTACTACCTGCAAAACAGCGCGACCATGCTGCTGCGCACCCACACCTCGTCGGTACAGGCGCGGGTGATGAAAAGCCAGCAGCCCCCGATACGCATCATAGCGCCGGGCCGGGTATACCGCAACGAGACCATCTCGGCCCGCTCGCATGCGCAGTTCCATCAGGTGGAGGGTTTGTACATAGACGAAGGCGTGTCGTTTGCGGATATGCAGCAGACGCTGTACTACTTTGCGCGGGAGATGTACGGCCCCAATACCAAAATACGGCTGCGGCCCTCGTTTTTCCCCTTCACGGAGCCCAGCGCGGAGATGGACGTAACCTGCTTCATCTGCGGCGGTAAAGGCTGCAACATCTGCAAGCATACGGGTTGGGTGGAGATATTGGGCTGCGGCATAGTGGACCCCAACGTATTGGAGCAATGCGGCATAGACAGCGAGCGCTATACGGGCTACGCCTTTGGCATGGGCATTGAGCGCCAGGCTATGATGCTGTACAACATTACCGACATACGGCTTATGTTTGAAAACGACGTGCGCTTCCTGCGCCAGTTCAAATCCATTATTTGATTATGCAGATCGGCATACCCGAAGGCACGCGCGACTTTGGCCCGGAGCAGGTGTACAAACGCAGTTACATCTTCGACGCGGCCCGCAGCGTGTTTGTAAAATACGGCTTCCAGCCCTTGGAGACGCCGGCGATGGAGCGCCTGAGCACCCTCACCGGCAAATATGGGGAGGAAGGCGACCGCCTGCTCTTTAAAATCCTCAACAACGGCGACTACCTGAGCAAGGCGCCGGCCGAGTTGCTGGAGCAGCGCAACTCGGGTAAGCTGACGGCCCACATCTCGGAGCGGGGGCTGCGCTACGACCTCACGGTGCCCTTTGCGCGCTTTGTGTCGATGCGCCATCATGAGCTGGCTTTTCCGTTTAAGCGCTATCAGATACAGCCGGTATGGCGGGCCGACAGGCCCCAGCGCGGGCGCTATCGGGAGTTTTATCAGTGCGATGTGGACGTGGTGGGCGCCGACTCGCTGATACACGAGGCTGAGCTGGCCCAGATTTACGATGAAGTGTTTGCACAATTAGGGTTGGGCGTGGTTATCCGCATCAACAACCGCAAGGTGCTGGCG
>CAYOTJ010000125.1:4464-8875 GCA_964406855.1 uncultured Saprospiraceae bacterium | reverse complement strand
CCCAAAATAACGTGCATTATGGAGCATTTTTTTTTCGTTTTTGGGCGCATCCCCGCCTGGCCGACAGCCTCCGGAAAACAGCACGGGCGGGGTCGGGCTATCCGGTCGCAGGAGCTCCCTGCTATCCCTTGCGCGGGCGCCCACCGCTGAAAAACGCCGGCCCAAAACCCTGAGGTCGGGCTCCTGAAAACTGGCCCCAACCCCTTTTGATATAACCCCAGCCTGAAAAGCCGCCGATGAAGACAAGTCACTTTTATCCACCACCTCGTTAAAACAACAGGATTCATGGCACAGCATCAAACCGCATCCAAAGACAGGGTCCCCGTCATTCAGAAGGCGGCCTTCGGTATGGGCAACTTCGTAAACAACCTGATGCCCGGCGCACTGGGCGTCTTCTCCTTTTTTCTGCTTACCGCCTTTGGCATGGACCCCTTTCTGGCGGGCCTGCTGGGCGGCCTGCCCCGCATCTACGACGCCATCACCGACCCCGTCATGGGCTACATCTCCGACAATACCCAGTCGAGGTGGGGGCGCCGCCGGCCTTACATCTTTGCCGGCGCCATCTTGAGCGGCGCCATGTTTGCCGTACTGTGGCAACTGAACCCGGAGAACTCCCAGCTCTACAACTTCTGGTACTTCCTGGTTTTTTCGCTCGTTTACCTCACGGCCAATACCGTCTTTGCCACGCCCCTCATCGGGTTGGGCTACGAAATGACCTTCGACTATAAAGAGCGCACCCGCCTCATGGGCTTTTCGCAAACCATCGGGCAGTTTGCCTGGATGATCGTGCCCTGGTTTTGGGTACTCATCGCCAACCCCGACCTGTTTGCCACCCAGGCCGAGGGTGTCAGAAAGCTCTCGCTGGTGGTGGGCGGACTGTGCGCCTTGCTGGGCGTACTGCCTGCCGTCTTCTGCAAAGAAGTAGACCAGACCAATCTGCAAAACCGCGACCAGATTACCATGAGCAATCTGTGGAACAACCTGAAAAGCCTGCTGAAAAACATGGCGCTCATTTTCAAAAATAAGCCCTTCCTGCGCTTGTGCGGCGCTACCTTTCTGGTGTTTAATGGCTTCCAGATGGTGGCGTCGTTCAGCTACTTCATCATCGTGTTTTACCTCTTCAACGGCAAATACGATGCTGCGGGCAACTGGCCGGCTTGGTTTTCTACCATCAGCGCAGTGGCTACGGCTTTCCTCATCATTCCCGTCATCACATGGATGTCGAACCGCTGGGGCAAGCGCAACGCCTTCATCATAGCTACGGTGCTGTCCATCATCGGCTATGTGCTAAAGTGGTGGGGCTTCGACCCCTCCAACCCCTGGATGATGTTTATGCCCATCCCCCTGATGTCGTTTGGCATTGGCGGGCTGTTTACCCTCATGATGTCGATGACGGCCGACGTATGCGACCTCGACGAGCTCAACAACGGTATGCCCCGCAAGGAGGGCACCTTCGGCGCCATCTATTGGTGGATGGTGAAATTGGGCCAGGGCTTAGCCTTAGTGCTGGGCGGCTTGGTGCTGAAGGTAGTGGGCTTCGACTCGGGCGCCGCCGTACAATCGGCCGAAACCATCACCAACCTGCGCTTAGCCGATATCTTCATTCCGGCAGCTACGGCGGCGCTGGCCATCCTCGTGATGTGGGGGTACAACCTCTCGGAAGAACAAGCCCGCCAGATCAAAGCCGAACTGGTGAGCAGAAGGGGCGAGCTCTAATTTCGTAAACCTGCTAAACATTGGAAGATGTCTTACCGCGTTGAACGATACCTGTCTTTGGCCCAAGCCAACCAGGAACACTACCTGACCGAACTTTCAGGCCAGGACATCAAGGATTTATTTCTCGAAATCCTCTACAACGGCGTACATGGCTTTTGCTTTAGCCTGTACGAAGAAGGGCAGAAGCCCGGCGACCTCGTATCGGAAGAGCAGGTGAAGCGCCGGATGCAACTGCTGCGGCCCCATACCCAATGGGTGCGGTCGTTTTCGTGCACCGACTCCAACGAGCTCATCCCACAGGTAGCTAAGAATTTCGGCCTCAAAACTTTAGTGGGCGCCTGGCTCGGCGACGACCCCGAGGTAAACGAGCGCGAGATCGCCGGCCTCATTGAGCTGGCCAAAGCCGGATTGGTAGACATAGCCGCCGTGGGCAACGAGGTCATGTACCGCAAAGACCTCACCGAAGACGAACTTCTCGCCTTCATCTACCGCGTCAAGGAGGCCCTGCCCGACATACCGGTAGGTTATGTCGATGCCTATTACGAGTTTTCGCAGCGCCCACGCATTACAGAGGCCTGCGATGTTGTGCTGGCCAACTGCTACCCCTACTGGGAGGGATGCCCCTTTGAAAACTCCCTCGACTACCTCAAGAAGATGTACCGACAGGCGGTGAGCGCCGCCAATGGCAAAAAGGTGCTCATCACCGAAACGGGCTGGCCCAGCCAGGGCGAAAGCCTCAAGGGCGCCGTCCCTTCCGAAAAAAATGCCCTCGAATACTTCCTCAATGCTCAAATGTGGGCCATGGACGAAGGCGTGCCCATGTTCTACTTCTCCTCCTTCGACGAGTCGTGGAAAGTAGGGGCCGAAGGCACGGTAGGCGCTTACTGGGGCATCTGGGATAAAGACGAGAAACTAAAATTTGCCAATCCATAAGCCGCATGGACCATACCGGGAAGTCTAAACTGGCTAATAACGCCAAACCAATGAACACTTTTGAAGCGCTGGGCCTGCCCGTTGCGCGTGCCATTTGCTATTCCGGTTTTCGGGAGGGGCAGCGGCCGGGGGGTACTTATCCTTCCTACGCAGAAGTAAAGGAAGACCTGCTGCTGTTGCAACCCCACTGGCGCTACCTGCGGCTCTACGACATAGACCCGCATGGCGAGCTGGTGCTGGAGGTAATCCAGGGCGAAAACCTCAACTTTAAAGTGATGTTGGGCGCCTTCATTGAGGCCGAGATGAACAATTTTGGCTGCCCCTGGGGCGGCGGCGTGTACACGGAGGCAGAGCTGGAATTTAACCGGGGCAACAACGAAAAAAAAATCCAGCGTTTAGCCCGATTGGCCAACCAATACCCCGACATCGTATTTTCCCTCTCGGTGGGCAATGAGGCCTGCGTAGACTGGACCGACCACTACGTGCCTGTGAGCCGCGTGATTGAGTACGCTAAGGAGGTGAAAAGATTAGCCCGCCAGCCCGTGACCTTCTGCGAAAACTACGTGCCCTGGCTGAACAAGCTCAAGCCGCTGGCAGACGAGCTCGACTTTATATCTCTGCATACCTACCCCGTGTGGGAGTACAAACACATCCACGAGTCGCTGGGCTACACCCAGCAAAACTACTACGCCGTAGCCAACCTCTACCCTGGCAAACCTGTGGTAATCACCGAGGCGGGCTGGGCCACCAACTCCAACGGCCGGGGCATCGACCCCGAGCATGTGAGCGAAGAAAACCAAAAGACCTACTACGAAGACCTCATGGCCTGGAGCGAAAGGGAAAAAGTGCTCACCTTCTTCTTCGAGGCCTTCGACGAGTCGTGGAAAGGTTCGCCGGAGCCTTTGGAGCCGGAAAAGCACTGGGGCCTGTTCCGGATAGACCGAACGCCCAAAAAAGCGATGGAAACGCCCATCTCGCCTGTTGACGCCTCTATTGCTAACCTTAAATAATGCTTTTTTTATGAAAAAGACTTTGACACTTGTTTTGATGTTATTGGCGGCTGTTTTTGCGCAGGCGCAACCCACCACCAGCGCGCCTGTACCGCCGACCCGAAACGCCACCGACGTCATTTCGATCTATGGCGAGGCGTATACCAATATCTCAAACATTAATTACAACCCCAACTGGGGGCAGTCGGGCACGGTGAACATCGCCTTCGACCCCGGCAATGGCAACTTAGCGATGGCCTACACCAACTTCAACTACCAGGGTACCGGTTTTGAGGCCAATCCGCAGAACGCCTCTGCTATGGAGTTTGTGCACATCGACATCTGGACGAGCAACGCCACCGTAGTGCGGTTTTCGCCCATCGACAACAGCGGTACGGGCGCCGGCGAGACGCTGGTAGACGTACCCCTGAGCCCCGGCAACTGGAGCAGCGTAGACCTGCCCAAGAGCGCCTTCACGGGCATGACGTGGAACTCGGTTTTACAGCTCAAGTTTGACGGCCAAGCCGGCGTTTCGCCCTCCGACATCTACTTAGACAACATCTACTTTTGGAAGACGGCTACCTCGGCGGCTTCCGACGCCACCCTCAGCAGCCTGCAAGTGGATGGCGCCAATGTACCGGGCTTTGCGCCCAGCGCCTTCAACTACAGCTATGGCGTGCCGGGCGGCGGCGCCGTGCCCCAGATCACCTCGGCCGTAGCCACCAATCCGGCAGCCACCGTAACGACCATTACGCAGGCGACGGGCATACCCG
>CAYOTJ010000125.1:1090-4454 GCA_964406855.1 uncultured Saprospiraceae bacterium | reverse complement strand
CGCCACCGTGCTGGTGACGGCTGCCGACGGCGTCACCACCGCCACCTACACCATTGCCTACTTCTTCAACTCGCCGGCTACGGCGGCGCCCACGCCTACCATCGCCCCGGCCAACGTGATCTCCCTGTTCAGCGACGCCTACACCAACGTAAACGTAGACACCTGGAATACCAGTTGGAGCCAGGCCGCCTACGAAGAAGTGACGGTAGCCGGCAACCCCACCAAGAAGTACACCAACGTGGGCTTCAATGGCATTGAAACCACCTCGGCGCCCATCAACGCCGCCAATATGACCCACCTGCACTTGGATGTGTGGACGCCCAATGTGACGGTCTTCAACATGAAGCTGGTGAGCTTCCTCGGCGACGGTTTTGGCGGCGCCAACGGCGACTCGGAGTCGAACCTCAACTTCCCGCTTACGGCCGGGGTATGGAACCAACTCCAGATACCGCTGGCCGACTTTACGGCGGCAGGCCTCACGAGCCTCAACGACCTCAATCAGTACATCTTCACCAGCACGCCCTTTGGCTCGGGTACGTTGTTTATTGACAACGTCTACTTCTCGACCAACATCGTGAACACCGACGACGATGCCGCCGCTGCGGCGCGCATGGAGGTATTCCCGAACCCGGCGGCCGCCAACAGCGAAGTGTTCATCACCTCGGCGCAAGTAGCCCGGGTAGAGCTCTTCAACCTCAGCGGGCAGCGGGTAGGTATGGCCGCCAACAACCGCATCAGCCTGCGCGGCCTCAGCCAGGGCGTATACATTGCCCGTATTACGGCCGAAGACGGCGCTGTGTACAGCCGGCAGTTGGTGATACAATAAACGCCCGACGAAAAACGGGGCGCTCACCTCGGCGGGCGCCCCGTTTTCACAATACATTTGCCGTATATTCGCAACACAAAGGGCATTGTTTTGTTGGGACAGACGAGCCCGCAGGAGTTCTGCGCCCGCGCAAGCTGCCCGAAGTGCAGCCGCCCCAAGGCGGCTGGTGCTTTGCACCGAGCGATTAGCGAGGTTTACCCGGCCCCAAGGGACGTGGACGTAGGGGAGCGACCCCGGCGGCCCCCCAAGTAGTGCGCGCATGAGTAGGCTCGTGCCAGGGGGGCGGCGGGGATGCGCCCAAAAATCGGAAAACAACCCGTCGGCGCTTCGGGTGAAAAAAAATTGCTTTATCGTTCTCCAAGCCAGGATTTACTCATCTTAGCTTAGAGAGCGATAACTTCGCCCTTGTAGCGCGTGCCGGTGGGCGGAATACATCATGTGCGCCAAATTTGTGCCATCATTGAAAAAGCTATACTCAAGCTTAGTTTTTTGCCTTCTTGCCTTGCTGGTATGGCTGGCGCCGCTCCTGTTGCCGGCGCAACAGATTCCGGTGAAGGGGGTGCCCTGGTTAGATGGCTACGCCCCAGCCGACTACCTGCACCACGGCAAGATTTGGGATATAGCCTCGGCGGAAAATGGACTGACGTACATGGCCGGCGACGGCGGGCTGCTGGAGTACGACGGCCATGCGTGGCGGGCTTACCGCGGCAGCAAGGGCTATACGCGCTCGATATGGGTAGCCTCCGACTCGCTGATTTATTCGGGCTCCGACCTCGACTTTGGGCTGTGGCGGCGCGATGCGACAGGGCGGTTCGCGTATACGTCGCTGTATCCCTTTGCAGAGGAGCCCAATGCCGAAAACGAAGAATTCTGGGGGGTGTACGGTCATAGCGGGCAGGTGGTGTTTGTGTCGTTTAGTAACTTGTATCTGTACAAAAACCAGCAATTCACCAAAATTGCTGCGCCCAATCGGTTTACGAAGAGCTTCCAGACCGGGGGCAACCTGTACTTAGCCGACGAGCGGGAGGGGCTGCTGCGCTTCACGGGGATGTCGCTGAAGCCGGTATTCGACTACCCCGAGGGGTTTCGGATAGCGGGCCTCCATGCCCTGCCCGATGGCGGGCTGCTGGTGGCGAGCCAAAACGACGGGCTGTTTTTGTACCAGGGCGGCGCTCTGAGGCCTTGGTCGGCAGAGGTGTCGGGTTATCTGAAAAGAGACCGGGTGTTTTCGTTTGCGGCCATCGACGAGGGCTACTTAGCTTTTGGGTCGATCCTGAACGGGCTGTACATCACCGACCTGAGCGGGCGGGTGGCGCAGCACCTCAACAAGCGCAAGGGCCTGCCCAACAATACAGTGCTGAGCCTACACCAAGCACCGGGCGGGCTGCTGTGGATGGGTATGGACTATGGCCTGGCGTCGGCGGCTGTGTACAGCAGTCTCACCTACTTTTTTGACGATCCCGGCCAGTTTGGCACGGCGCATACGGCTCTGTTGCACGACGGGGTTTTTTATTTGGGCACCAATCAGGGCCTGTACACGGCCCCCTGGTCGGCGCTCGACCAAGGCGTAGGCGGCTCGCCTTTTGTGCTGGCGCCCGGCACGGAGGGGCAGGTGTGGTCGCTGACGGCGCTGGGCGGCAGGGTATATTGCGGCCACGACAGGGGGCTGTTGGTTGCCGGCCCCGGCGAGGGCTTTCGGCGGCTGCACGATGAGCCGGGGGTGTGGAATTTTTTGCCTTATGCGGGCGGCGAATACCTGCTTACGGGCCACTACAACGGCATATCGGTGCTAAAAAGGCAGGGCGACGGCTACGTCTTCCACAAAAAAATAGAGCTGATATTGGGTTCCTGCAATCAGTTGATACAGGAGCGCGACAACCTGCTGTGGGTAAACATACCCAACTACGGCCTCATCCGGTTCAGGCTAAATGCCGACTTCTACCCCGAGGAGCGGAAGATATTTCCGGCGGCCGACTTTGCGGGCAACGCGCACTACCTTCTATCCGACGAGAGCGGCATACAACTGCTCACGAGCGAGGGCCGCTACCGCTTTGATGCGCAGCGGGCAGGCTTTGTACGGCTATCCGGGCTGGCGGCGGCGCCGGCCGTAGCCGGGCTGCTGCCGGGGGTGTACCGGGCTGCGCCCTTGGATGAGCGCTATGGCTTTTACCCGATCTACAATGGTTTTGCGCTGGAAGATTCAGCCATCGCGCCCCCGCCGGCAGGGGGACGCCGGGTGTTGATACGAAAAATGGAGGCCTTTAACAACCATACCCGCGAGGTTGCAGCGGCAGGCGCCGGCATACCCTATGCCCTCAACAACCTGCGCTTTGAGTTTGTGGCCCCGCATCAGCCGGGCGCGCGCTATCAGTACCGGCTGCTGCGCTATTCGGATGCCTGGAGCGACTGGGGCGCCGCGCCTTATGCCGAGCTGCTGAACCTGCCGGAGGGCGATTATACTTTTCAGGTGCGGGCTCAGGTGCAGGAGCAAACGACCGCCGTGGCGGAGCTATCGTTTTCGATACGGCCCCCGGGTTA
>CAYOTJ010000125.1:0-1080 GCA_964406855.1 uncultured Saprospiraceae bacterium | reverse complement strand
GTACTACCTGAATCGCCGGGGGCAGAACGCCCGCCTGAGCCGCCAGAAGGAGGCCCTGCTGGAGCAGGAGCAACGCGCGCTGAAGGCCCAGGCCGAGCACTACGAGCAACAGGCATTGTTGGCCCGGCAGCAGCAATTGGAGCAGGAGAAGGAACTGCTGAATCAGCAGGTAAAGCAAAAGAGCATAGAACTGGCCAAGCAGGCAAAAGAAAATGAAGATAAAAACCGCCTGCTGCACATCATGAAAGAAAAGATGGACGAGGTGCGGCACAATCCGGCCGCCGCCAAAACCCATTGGAATGAAATAAAACGCCTGCTGGATTTGTACTTAGAAACCGACGACCACACCTTTGAAATACAGATCGACGAGCTCCATCAGGCTTTTTTTAAAGCCATGCGAGAGCGCTTCCCGGAGCTGTCGCTCTACGACCTGCGGTTGTGCGCCTACCTGAAGATGGGGCTAAACTCAAAGGAAATTTCGGAGATGTTGCAAGTACTGCCTTCCAGCATCAATGTGAGCCGGTCGAGGCTGCGCAAAAAGCTGAACTTGCTGCCGGATGAGGACTTGTATACGTTTTTGAATGGGGTAGCGTAGCAGAGGGTATTCGGGCGCTCAAAATCAACCTGGTCAGGACGATCTTTAATTTATCGCCGGTTTCTTTGCCCGCCAGGGTGGGTCGCTTTTTTTTCTTTTTGGGCGCATCCCCGGCGGCCCCATGCCGCCTGCCCTGGCGATGGGCGCTTTACTCCGGGCCGCCGGGGTCGCTCCCTTCCAGGCTCCCTTTCGGTCGGCCCCCGCCCCACGCAATAGCGAAGCGCATATGCTGTAGGCGGGGGCTGGCTTCGTGCCTCAGCCACCTTACAGGCAGCTTGCGCGGGCCGCACGCCCTGGCGAGAAAGGAGCCCGTATCTTAAACCGCCTCTACCACCACCGCCTTGCCCTCCACCGCAATGGCCAAGCGCAAGATGTCGCTGATGCCCTGGGCGATGAGCTCCGTATCGTATTTTTTAGCCAGCACTTGAGTGCGGGCCGCGACGATGCTGTCTTCCAGCGTCTCTTTGCTGCCTATGGCCGGCGCC
>CAYOTJ010000124.1:0-8880 GCA_964406855.1 uncultured Saprospiraceae bacterium | reverse complement strand
AAAGGACGGTGGGCCTGCCTGCTATAAGAGCGGAACACGTTTACCCGGAAGAGCGCAGCGAAGACGCGGCGGCGCCGCGCAAGGCGCTACACGAAGGCAGACGCCATGCGGCGTGGCCCCAAAAAAAGCCTTCTACTTTTGCGCTCTGGCGATGAGCCATACGGCCATGAGGCCAAAGAGGACGTTGGGGAGCCAGATGCTGATGCCTACGGGCAGGGCCTGGCCGGCGGCGAAGACGATGGCGAAGCGGGAGAGGAGGAGGAAAATGGCGCCTAAGAAGATGCCTAAGGCTAAGTGTATGCCGGTGCCGCCTCTGACCTTGCGGGCGGCTACGGCCAGCCCGATCATGGCTAAGATGAGTACGGTAATGGGCTCGGCGGTGCGGCGCTGGAGCTCGGCTTCATACTTGAGGGTATTGCCGGCGCCCCGGCCGCGCTGCTCGTCGAGGAAGGCGGTCAGTTCGGCGGTAGTCATCATCGACTGTTGTTCTTTGAGGTCGATGAAATCGTCGGGGCGCAGGTTGATGACGGTGTCGATGTCTTTGCCGGGGCCCAGCTTCAGGGTTTCCTTCATGCCGTCGAAGGTGCGGATTTCGTAGTTGCTCAGCCGCCAGCTTTCGGTTTGGCCGCGCCATTCGGCTTTGCTGGCTTTGAGGATGCTCACGATGCGGTTGGTGTCGTATTGTTCGATGCGCACGTCGCGGGCGGTACTGTCGCGTTTGCGATAGGAGCCGATGTAAATCTTAGCGCCGGGGCGCAGGAACATGTGTACATTCTGGGTTTTGCCCTGGTCGGCATCGCGGCCTTTGGTGATGTAGGTATATTCAATGTCGAGGCGCCGCTCGTTGCCTTTGGGGATGAAGTAGTGGTTGCCGGCCAAATGCAGCAGGGCGATAAAGCCGGCCCCGACCCAATAGGGGCGCATGAGGCGGCGAAAGCTGACGCCGGCGTTAAAGATGCTGATGATCTCGGAGTTGTTGGCTAAGCGGGAGGTAAAAAAGATGACGGCAATGAGGGTAAAAAGCGGAAATAGCAGCCCATAGATGTTGACGATAAAGCCGGGGTAGTACACCAGCAGGATTTCCTCGCGGGTGATGTCTTCTTCCACAAACTTCTCCACCTTTTCACTGAAGTCGATGATGACGGTGATGAGGGTGAAGACGAGCACGGTAAAGAAAAACGTGCTCATGAACTTGCGGATGATGTACCAGTCGAGTTTTCCCAGTATCATAGTGGCGTGTCGCGGTTATAAGACCTAACGTTTAAAGGCGGCGTTGTAGTTTGGGTACCATGTTGTTCTTCCAGGCGGCGAAATCGCCGGCGACAATGCGCCGCCGGGCTTCTTTGACGAGCCAGAGAAAAAACGCGAGGTTGTGTATGGAGGCAATCATAGCGCCCAGCAGCTCTTCGCTATGCACCAGATGCCGGAGGTAGGCCTTGGTGTAAAACGCGCTGGTGGGGCATACGCCGGTATCGTCGATGGGGCTGAAGTCGTCTTTCCACTTGGCATTGCGGATGTTGATGACGCCCTCGGCGGTGTAGAGCAGTCCGTGGCGGGCATTGCGGGTGGGCAGCACGCAGTCGAACATATCTACGCCCAAGGCGATGCACTCCAGTAAGTTGACGGGGGTGCCCACGCCCATGAGGTAGCGGGGCTTGTGGGCGGGCAGTATGCGGCACACTAAGTCGGTGGTGGCATACATGTCTTCGGCCGACTCGCCTACCGAGAGGCCCCCGATGGCGTTGCCGGGCTGGTCGGCGGCCGCGATGGTTTCGGCGGAGGCGCGGCGGAGGTCTTCAAAGGTGCTGCCCTGTACGATGGGGAAGAGCGCCTGCCCGTGGCCATAAAGGCCTTCGGTTTGGTTGACGTAGTCGATGCTGCGCTTGAGCCAGCGATGGGTGAGCTCCATCGACTCGCGGGCGTAGCGGTACTCGCAAGGGTAAGGGGGGCATTCGTCGAAGGCCATGATGATGTCGGCGCCGATGCTGCGCTGTATGGCCATGCTGCGCTCGGGGGTAAAGGTATGGCGAGAGCCGTCGATGTGCGACTGGAAGGTGACGCCCTCCTCGGTAATTTTGCGCCTATGGCTGAGGGAGTACACCTGATAACCGCCGCTATCGGTGAGTATGGGACCGCTCCAGCCATTGAAGCGATGCAAGCCGCCGGCTTTTTCCAGCACTTCGGTGCCGGGGCGCAGGTAGAGGTGGTAGGTATTGCCGAGGATGATCTGGGCGCCGATGTCGTTGGCCAGCTCGCGTTGGTGTACGGCCTTGACGGTGCCGCCCGTGCCTACGGGCATAAAAATGGGCGTCTCAATGACCCCATGATCGGTGGCGATGCGGCCTGCCCGGGCCTGAGATGCGGGATCGGTATGCTCTAAAGTAAAAGTAAACAAAGTAATGGAGGTTGAGTCGTTCGTGCAGCCGCCCCCGTATGGAGGTGAGGCGCATGGCAAAAAAGCGCTGCAAAATTAAGCGTTTTTGCTCTAAGCGCCGCCTAAAATGGCAATTTAGCCGCCTTGATGCGCCCGCGGTGCTTGTCGAGCTTCAGCAAAACGGCAATCAGGAGGGTAAAGCCCAATAAGGAGGACCCGCCTTTGCTGACAAACGGCAGCGGAATGCCTATGATGGGCAGCAGGCCCATGGTCATGCTGATGTTGACGACGAAGTGAATAAAAATGATACCGGCAACCCCATAGGCATAGGCGCGCGCAAACACCGTAGGCTGCCGCTCGGCAAGGATGGTAATGCGCATGAGCAGGCCCAAAAAGAGCAACACTACCGCTGCGCTACCTACAAAGCCGTGTTCTTCGCCTATGGTGCAGAAGATGAAGTCGGTAGACTGTTCGGGCACGTGTTTGCCCCGGGTGAGGACGCCGTGGAGCAGTCCTTTGCCCGTAAAGCCGCCAGCGCTGATGGCCAATTTAGACTGCATCACGTTGTAGAGCGAGCCGCGGGGGTCGCACTTCTCGGGCTGTAGCCATACGTTGATGCGCTCCTGTTGGTGGGGCAGCAAGAGGTTGTTGAAACCGTAGTTGGCCACATGGGCCAATAGTGTTCCCCACAGCAACAGCCCGCCGATGAGCGCTACCATCTGGCCTTGCCGGCGTTGATATTGCCAGTAGCTGAGCCCCAGAAAGACGGCGCCTAATGCCGCGGCAGCATACAAGGCCCAGCCTTGGGGCAAAACCCACCAGTACAGCAATGCGCTGAGCGCCGCTATACCTGCAAGCCAGCGCAAAGTATGGGGAAACGAGGTGGCGTATACCGCGCCGGCCAACAGCAGCAGCCAGGCGATAACCTGCCAGGGAGGCACTACCAAGCCCGCCACCAGTACAATACCTGTAAAAATGCCGATGATGTACAGCATAGCCGGCAGCCCCTCGCGGAACAGCACTACAAAAAAGCCCAGAAATACCAGGGCCGAGCCGGCATCCGGTTGCAGCAGGATGAGCAGCATGGGCGTGAGGAGCATGGCCCCTACGATCAGGCGACTGTTGGTTTGGCGCAGATCGGAACTCCAGTGGTTGAGGTAATTGGCCAACGCCAGGGCCGTTCCAAACTTGGCCACTTCTGAAGGCTGGAATGAAAAACCGCCAAATGTAAACCAGGCTGTGGCCCCCTTGATGTTGGTGCCCAGAAACAGTACCGCAATGAGCAGCGCTATCCCCAGGGCATACATGAGGTAAGCGAGGGTCGACCAGAACTTATGGTCGATGAGCACCGTTACGATGGTCAGTATAAAAAAGGAAATGACGATCCAGATGGTTTGCTTGCCCGCTGAGGTATTGAGGAAGGAGGCCAGGTCAGTTGTGCCGTCGCCTTGCTGAATATCAACGGAGTAGATGGCTAACCACCCTATGCCCACCAGCGCTAAGTAGAGGCCCAGCGTGATGAAGTCTATGTTTACAAAATAAGTCTGCTGTGCAGGACGCATAGCCTGTTTCTCCCCGGCGCCTTGGCCAATAGTTAGAATGAATTCAAAAGATCGCGCCGATTGATCGCGTCGTCGCGCACTAAGTACAGGCCCTCGAAGTCTTCTTCTAAGATATACTTGAGGCGCATGGCTTCTAATTTGCTTTGGAATGCTCCGGCCCGGAGTTTGTAGTAGGGCTTGGAGTGCACCCAGTCGATGAGTACGTTGGGGTATTGGTATTGAAACTGCTGGCGCACGTTTTCCATGTTTTGCCGGTCGGTAGTGGCTAAAATCTGTACACGCCAGCCTTCCGTGAGCGGCTGCGATTTGTTGCGCTCAACGAAACGGGTTTCCATTTGCTGGATGACCTGATTAGATTTGATTTGTACCGACTGGGCGCCGGCGATGTTCAGGGTGAACACAAACGCCGGGAGAATGCCCAACCAAGCTATGTAATTTTTCATAAACCCCTGATTATATGCGCTAAACACCCCGGGCGCCCATTGGGTTGTATGCCGTTGGAGATTTTAGCCTTGTTGTTGCATGATTTGCACGCTCGACGAGCTGCCTAAGCGCACGGCTCCGGCTGCAATCAACTGCTGGGCGTCGAAGAAGGTGCGTATACCGCCCGACGCCTTGATTTTGATCTGCTTATTGAGGTGGCTGCGCAGCAAGCTTATTACTTCCGGCGTGGCCCCGCCGTTCATGCCGGTTGACGTTTTAACGAAATCGACCTGTAGCTCATTGCAAATATCGCATAAATGCTTGATTTCGTCGTTAGAAAGCATGCTGGTCTCCAGAATTATTTTGATGGCTTTCCGCTTGCTGTGCGCGGCCATTGTCATGCTGTCTATATCGCTGCGCACAAAGTTGAAGTTGCCATTTTTTACGGCGCAGAGGTTAATGACCACATCGAGTTCGTCAACGCCTTCGTCTATGGCTCGTTTGATTTCTTCGACTTTGGCCGGCGTTGCGGAATAGCCCATAGGGAAGCCTACAACAGTAGCTACTTTTACGGGATAGCTCTCTAAGGTTTGTACCGCTTCGGGTACAAAGAAAGGCGGAACGCAAACCGCTGCAAACTTGTAATCAATGGCTTCAGCGCACAAGCGACGTATGTCGGCCGTTGCCGTATCCGGTTTTAACAGGGTGTGATCAAAGTAACTGGCTAATTCCATACTCTCGTTTCATTGGGGGTTACAACCACAGGAGCGCTATGCGCTGCACAAATGTGGCTGCAAGATACGGGTAAAATTGATTTCATATCATAAAAAATGACGTTTACTCCGGGTTAAAGCGGCTGACAGAATGATAGCGGCTAACAACCAGCCAATTGCAAATGCGCCAGACCGGCGAGATAATACATTTATACCCTGTTTGAGGTATTGACAAGAGTGCGCGCTCACGCCTCCAAGGGCAGGCGAGGGGAGGGAATGCGCCTTGTAAAGCGCAATTGACCGATATCCGGTTTGGTAATTATTTGCGGTTTTCGGGCGTTTTTGATAAAAGATCGGTCTATTTTGATAATGATTCGGTAGGGGGGGTATTGACTGTTGATTGAAAAGATTTATCTTTGTAGCTAAATTCCGGCGTTTGAGCTCTGTTTGGATTTTATGGAAAAGAGAGAATGCAGAAAGATTTGGGAGCCGCGTCGGGAGTGTCCATCATTTGTGCAGGGATAAATCGAAGTTGAGTACTAAATTTTTGGATTAAAAACCTCAGGCTGCTTCACGGCGGCCGGGATACCCTTAGTAAACCAGTTGCAGTTAGGAGAAATCGCCGGCGCGCCCGCCTGTTGGCCAGGGCGTAATGGCTTTTAGTGAGAAAACTAAACCACGTCCCTTACAAGATGAACACATTGCTTTACCTTCGCCTGCCGGCGCTGTTGGCGTTGGCGCTTTCATGTTTACAGCTTCTCCATGCCCAGGTCATGCCCGTTGTTTATAAACAGGGCGGCCCTAGTTATTTGTATTTCCAGGCCGAATCGTTTCAGTTGCTTGACCCCGCTTCAGGCACCAGTTCATTGCAGTGGACAGTAGCCAACGATATGACGGCGCAAGGCGGCAAAGCCCTGCAAGTATCGGGAACCACCGTAGGGCCCATGACCAAACAAGGAGCCCTCACCCGCGCCAAAGTGCAGTACAACCTTCAGTTTAGTCAAACGGGCAACTACTACCTCTACCTGCGCGCCAAGCGGGTAGTGGCCGGCGGCACAGGCCCTTACCCCATTCTGTATGGCGCCCTGAACGGACTGCCCACAACCCTGGGCAACATCAATATCCTCAATAGCGCTGCGGGGAATAACTACCGCTGGTACCGCTTATCCGGAGCAACCTTCAATGTGTCGGATTTACAACAGCTCTATACCCTCAACCTGCGGCCCGACGACGGCCGCATCTCCATAGATGCCGTTGTGCTGTCTACCAATGGAGGCATGGACACAGGGGCGGTGGACCTGCTCATTGCAGGGGGGAGCTCTATGCTCGCAGAAGCCTCTACCCCCAACAACGTACTCCAGTACACTTCCTTCGGAAATGGCTTTGCCGAATTCCCTCTGGACAACCTCACCCGCCGCGCCAACGTCATAGACGCCTCCAGCGCAGATGGAAGCACCTTTGCCATGTTAGGCGAAACCTACATGCGCCTCAATACCACTACAGCCGCCCCCACCACGCCCCGCATCGTTTTCCAGGAAGTGGGCATCGACTGCGGCTACACCAGCCTCACCTTCTGCTTTCACTACGCCACCCCTGACCCCAATGACAATGTATTTGAAGCCAACGATACCCTCAAGGCCAGCGTTCGCTTTCGAAACCTCATGGGCGGCGTCATCAACAATACATTCTCGGTGCTCACCGGGAATACGCTCAACCTTACCAGCTCGAAGTACCAAATGAACTGTGGCACCATCATGGTGCCGGCAGGCTATAAAGTAGCCCGATTCACCATTGACCTCATCGCTGACGAGAGCGACGAGGACATCTTCATTGATGATGTCTACCTCCAGTCTTCGCTCCTGCCCCCGGGCCCCGCCCCCGTCGTCAATTTTCAAATTGACGCCGCCTCCGGCAATCAGGTGAGCTTCGACGCTTCGGGCTCCGTCAATGCCGGTAGTTTTTCCTATAACTTTGGCGATGGCACGCCCAGCACCGAATGGGTCACCGATGCCCAGCCGCTGTACATCTATCCCGCGCCTTTGGTATACGAAGCCTGTGCAGCTGCCCTGGATGGTTGCGGAAACAGGGCCGATATCGCCTGCGTCATCGTCGATCTGCTGGCGGCTCTGCCCGTCGACTGGCTGTCTTTTGATGTAAAAGCCGAAAGCAGCGGCGCCCGCCTGCAATGGGCTACCGCCCGCGAGCGCAACAATCACTTCTTCGATATAGAAAGGAGCAACGACGGCGGCAGAACGTTTGTGCCTATTGGCCGGATAGCCGGCGCCGGCGATGCCGACGCCCCCAGCTTCTATACCTTCTTCGATGAAGCCCCGCTACCCGGCGACAACTACTATCGGCTCCGGCAGGTCGATTTTGGCGGAGCGCAGGACTATTCCGAGGTGCGCGTACTCCGCTGGGCCGGTACGGCGCCAACGCTCAGCCTCTATCCTAACCCCGCCACCGATAAGGTATACCTCAAGGGAACGTTCAGCGGCGGCGAATACGAACTCAAAAATGCGTTAGGGCAAACCGTCCTCAGCGGCAATGCCGCTCAGCCCGAAATTGGAGGCCTCGGGGCCTTAGCGCCCGGCGCCTACTGGTTGCTGTGGAGGCCTGCCGACGGGAGTGAACGCCTGCGCCTGCCTTTAGTGCTGGCCGACCGTTAATTACTTTCGTTTACTGATCTTATTCAGCGATATATCCCGCTGGCGCGAGCACCGGAACCGATCCACTTCCGGCGCTCGCGCCGCTACGTGCTTGGTGGCCCGCCCCTGCACCCGCGACCGCCAGTTGCGCCAACTGCGCGGATGCAACTCCTGCCTCATCAGCGCAATCACATCTGCCTCAGGTACCCCAAACTGAGCCGAAATGGCGTCAAAAGGCGTACGGTCTTCCCAGGCCATTTCTATGATGCGGTCCACGTCGGCTTCTCCCAATTGATGTTTTTCACGCAAATTCATAGCCTGTTTTTACACTTGTTTTCATCTTTTTAACTATTGTTGCGTTAAATGGTTTAAAGATCAAAATACCAGCGTTTATGTTGACCGAAACAATGACCCAGGCGCTCAACCAGCAAATTGCGCTGGAAGGATATGCCTCCCAACTGTACCTTTCCATGTCGAGCTGGTGCGAGCAGCAAGGATTAGCCGGCTGCGCCCGCTTCATGCGCCGGCAATCGGAAGAAGAGCGCCAGCACATGCTGCGCATATTCGATTACCTCAACGAATTAGACCGCCACGCGCTGGCGCCCGGCATAGCCCAGCCCCCGCATACTTTCGCGTCGATCCGGGCCATGTTTGAAGAGGTGTATGCCCACGAGCAAAAAGTGACGGCCGCCATTAATACGCTCGTCAGCCAAAGCTACGACGAGCAAGACCACACCACCCTCCAGTTTCTACAATGGTATGTAGCCGAACAGCGCGAAGAGGAAGCCCTCATGCGCAACCTCCTCGATCGCATCCGCCTCATCGGCGAAGGCCCCATGACCCTCTACTACATCGACAAAGAAGTGGACGCCATCAATAAGGCCGAAATGACGGAAGCCGCCGCAGAAGGCGAATAATCCGGCCGAATGCCATAGCGGCTCCCCCCCCCCCGAAATCCCGATGCCTCGAATAGGAAGTATCGGGATTTTTTTTTTATTATGGGCCCCGCCGCATAGCATCTGCCTCCAAAGACACCAGGGGCGGCGCCGGGTGTTCCGCTCTTATGGCCACGCCCGCTGCCGTCCTTTGGGGCCGTCAGCGGCCATAGCCATACCGCTTCACCCCCTGGTCCAAACCATAAGGCACTTTGCCGGGGCTGCGCC
>CAYOTJ010000123.1:0-8924 GCA_964406855.1 uncultured Saprospiraceae bacterium | reverse complement strand
GTTTTCAGGGCGCCGGCACAGGCCAAAGGCGCAGGGGGGCACGCCCTGAAAACCCCTCTCGCCCCGTTTGCCAACAGTGGGTATAAATAAAGATTTTTACGCAACAGTGGGATTGCTTTTGTAGCTTTGCGCCTTGGTAAAAAAAAGCACGTATGCGTCTCACACTCCTTGTTCTCTTTGCAGTAGGGCTTTGGGCCTGCCAATCGGATAAAAAAGGCGGCGAAAGCCAGACTGACGGCCAGGATACTACAACCGTTGTTGTGGATACATCTGCCACTGCCGCGGGCAGCAACACCCTCTATACGTCTGAGCTGGAAGGCACTGCCTGGAATGTCAAATACGTCGATTATGAGGGCGCTCAGTTTAAGCCCGACACCATCCGCGAGGTGGAAATCCGCTTTAATCGCGGTCTCCTCAACGGGCTGGGCCTCTGCAACCGCCTGACGAGCAACTACACTACGGCCGACAGCGCCAAGACAATCGCCTTGTCTGACATCCGCCTTTCGGAAAATGCCATCTGCGACCCCAACCGCACCCGCTTTGACCGCCGCTTCTTCGATGTGCTGAAAGGGGTGGCTACTTATCGATACAGCCAGGGCGGCCTGATGATTGACAGCGACAAAGGGCGCATCGTCTGCACTCAAAAATAAGGCGGCCCAGGTATGCATTCGGCTTCGTCATACGGCGCCCGTCTACCGCTGTGGATAGGCTTGCTGTTTCTGGTGTTGAACCTGATACAAGGCGGCTTTACGCCCCTTGACCCCGATGAAGCTTACTACGTTATGTATGCCCGCTCCCTCGACTGGGGCTACTACGACCATCCGCCGGCCGTGGCCCTGCTCATCCGGGCCGGTATGGCCCTGGCAGGGGGCGAGTTGGGCGTGCGCATGGGCGCGGCTCTGGCGCTCACGGCTGCCCTTTATCTGATGTGGCTGTTGGCGGGGCGCCCTCAGGGGCGAAATGCCGTGCTGTTGGCTTTGCTGGCGGGCGCCATGCCGTTTTTGCAACTCTATGGGTTTATTGCCACCCCCGACGGGCCGCTGTTGTTGGCGGCCGCCTTCTTTTGGTGGGCTTATGCGTCATTTCTGGATCGGCCCTCGGCCGTGCGGGCGCTGCTGTGGGGCCTGAGTATGGCGCTGCTGCTGTACAGTAAGTACCACGGGCTATTGGTCATTGGCTTTACGGTGCTCTCCAACTTCCGACTCTGGCGCAACGGCTGGTTTTATTTGGCGGGCATCGTTGGCGTTTTGCTGTTTTTGCCTCACCTCTACTGGCAGTACGCCAACGATTTTCCATCGTTTCGCTACCACCTTGTTGGGCGCGACGACCCCTATGAGCTTAAGCATACCCTCAACTATGTGGTCAATCAACTGACCATGTTCAACCCCCTGCTGCTGCCCTGGTGGGCACCGGCGCTGTGGGCCTGGCGCAGGCAGGGGGCGCTGGGACGCGCTTATGTGTATACGGCACTGGGGTTTTGGCTGTTTTTCCTCTGGAGCACGACCAAAGGCCATGCCGAACCCCAATGGACGGCCGTGCTGACGATACCGATTGTGCTGGGGTTATACCGCGCTCTGGCGAGCGGTGAAATAAATTCGCGCTGGCCGCAGCGCTTAGCCATAGTATCCGTCGGCTTATTTTTGGCATTCCGCTTAGCCATGGCCTGGCCCGGGCTTACGCCCTTGCGACAGTTTCGGAATGCCGACTGGATCGCCGACCTATCGGCGTATGCCGGTAGCCGGCCCGTCATCTTTGAGAACTCTTACCGGGATGCTTCGCTTTATCGGTTTTACAGTGGCAAACCGGCCTGGAACATCACCAATGTGCAGTACCGCCGCAGCCAGTACGACCTCTGGAACGACGAGCAAAGCTGGCAAAACAAGCCCGTAGTGCTGGTAGGCCAGCGCGGATGGCCCTGCCCTTCGCCCTGCGACACCCTCAATACGGGCCGACTGTTCAAGCACCTGCTGGCGGTAGATAGTTTTCAGGCGCTGCAAAAGCTCGAGCTGCTGCTGTTGGCTCAGCCGCCCTTCCCCTGGAAAGCGGGCGATACGGTAGCGCTTCAGGTAGCGCTCTACAACCCCTATCCTTTTGCCGTAGCGCCCGGTAGCGGCAAACTACCGGCCCAACTATCGCTGCTGGCCAGCACAGGCTTAGAGCAATGGCACTACTGGCCGGCTACACAGGGGGCGCCGGCCCAAATTGCGGCCAACGCCCGCCTGAACTTCACCGTTCAATGGCCTGTGCCGGCCGATTTTCCGGCAGGCGTACAGCACATAGGGCTGGGTTGGCAATATGCCGGTATGCCGCCCGCGCTGCAAAGCCCGCTGACGGCTACCGGGAGGTAGCCGCCATTTCGTCTAATAATGTGGCTTCCAACTGCTCATAGCCCGACATGGTCCCTTGCGGCTGATGCCGACGGGCTTCCTCTATATGCGTTCGGGCTGCTTCGCGCCGGCCTTCGGCTATGGCCAGCGCAGCGCTAAGGGGATGACCGGCGCCGTCCTCGCGGCTGCGCAACTGACTCCACTGATTCCATAGCGCCCGGGCCGCTTCGGCATCTCTGGCGATCCAGGCGCTGGTGAAGCAGGCTGCTTCGAGGTATTTTGCCCGAAAACTACGGGGTTGGCGCGCCGCTATTTCGGGCAAAAAAGAAGCATGGTGATGGGCCGCGGCCCATTCTCTGCGGGCTAAGTGGTAGTAAGTGGCTGCCAGCAAGCCCGTAGCTCGAAAAAAATCGTCCTGAAGGCAGCGGTCTATGGCGCTGCGATCCATGCGCTCGTAAGGTTCATTGCCATACAACTGAGCGGAAAGCTCCAGCGCCGACTGCTCGGCTAAGGCCGCCTCTCCTCCGCCCACAAGCCTGAAATAGCGGGCCCGGTCGGTAAAGAAAATACCCGTTCGACCCGGCAGTACCGTAGCTAAAAAAAATCCTACGCTAAAGCCGCCCGTAGACATTGCCAGCCACGAAAGCCAGCGCAGGACGGGCGCCGCCTCCGGCGTATAGCGCTCCAGCCCCCAATAGCCCAATGGCAATAGCAGCAACGCGCCTAAGAGCGACGATATAGGGCCTGCCGCCACTACTCTTGCAAACTTGCTCAGCAAATCAGTCGTTCCCGGCTGTGGCATAGTGGCCGCAACCCCACCGGCCAGCGAGCCATCGGTATTGAAATAGACTTCGATCTTACCGCTGCGCCCGGCGCGAACGCCCAGCGGCCCTACTACAAAGAGCATAAACCGGAAGCCCCGCGCCAGCCCGGCGAGCAGATGCCCCAACTCATGCCAGGCCAGCGCCGGCAATATGCCTGCTACAACGGCAGCAATAACCGCCGCGGCAGAAAGCTCAGGGGTATCGGCGCCGCCGGGAGCGGCCTTGGCCAGTAAGGCGCCTATGCCATACCCCAGGGCGGCGGCCACAAGACCTACCGCCAGCGGGGCTGCTATTTTTTTGATTTTAGCTTTGTCCATTTTTGATTTATTAAGGCAATACGTTAACGCTCAACACCTGAAAATGGCTGGCGGTGCGCACCATCACCTGAACGATACCCGGCATAACGCGGGTAAATGTATAAGGCTGCGTATGCTCGCCGGCGGGTAAAAAGCCGCGAAAAGCCACATCCAACTGCCGGCCGGCAGTATCATAGAGGGCAATTTCCACTTCTTCGCCCTCTTCCATGTGAAAGCGCACATTGAACTCCCGCCGGGCGGGATTGGGAAAGGCAGTAGCCTTGAGGCCCCTGAGTTCCTCTGCCGCCGCTTCGCTGCTGGAAGTAATATCTCCTGCCACCAGTTTATAGATGCGCTGACCAATGGCGTACCCTACCCAGCCCGAACCTGCCGGCAGCAGCCGAATTTTATTGGCGTAGCCGCCTAAGTTGCGGGGCGTCCAGGTGGCGCCGCCATCGAGGGTTTCATAACCGCCGGTATCGGCGCCTACCCAGCCTGTATTAGCGTCTAAAAAGCCGATGCCAAAAGCCTTGAGACCATTATTAACAAAGGGCAACTCCTGCCAGGTGGCGCCGCCATCGAGGGTTTTGGCCAAGTAGCGGTCGGCGTAGTTGGGCGCATAGTTGAGCAGGGTGGCATAGCCTGCCTCGGCAGTGGGGAAAGACGCCTTCCAACACAACTCGAAGGTACGCTCGCCGGTGTAGACCGTCGCCCAGGTAGCGCCGCCATCGGTAGTGCGAATGATGCGGGCATTGGACAACTGAATGTTGGCATTCGTGCCCCCGAATACATAGCCGGTATCGGGGCTGCTAAAGTATACATCGGTAATCATTTGGATGTGCGCGCCCAGCGAGGCCGAAGTCCAGGTGGCGCCGCCGTCTTCCGAGCGCATCCATACGGCCGGCCCGCCTACCCGGCCTGCGGCTACAATATGTTGAGGGTCGATGACCTGAATGGCGCACAACCCGGCGGGCATAGGGCCGTCAATCTGGGTGGGCGGCACGGCCTGCCAGCTCTGGCCGCCATCGGTGGTGCGATACAGTGGCATTTGGTCGGTGACGCCGGGAAAATAGTTGGGGCCAATATTACCCAGAAAGCCGTTGAGGGTGTCTATAAAACCGATGCAGCGAAAATAGCTGCCGGGGCGTTGCCACTGTTGGGCCCAGGTGGCGCCGCCATCGGTAGTGCGAAACACCCGGCCGGAGCCATTTACCGACCACCCCCGGTTGGGGTTGATGAAAAATACGTCGTCTTGCTTTTGGCCGTTTTGCGGGGAGGCGCCCAGCAACTGCCAGTTGTACTGAGCCGACGCCTTAAACATGGGCGCTCCTATGCCCAGCAACAACAGCAATAAATGAAGTAAGCGAAGCAGATACATACAGCATTGATTTTGTTGATGCAAACCTAAGGGCCTTACAAAAGCCCGATGCTCAAGGCAAAATAAAACTTGCTTAACGAAAACTAAAAGTTGTTGGCGGCTCCGCAGCCCAGGCCTATCTTTGGCATATCGTTCTCTAAGCCAAGGTTCGTGAATCTTAGCCTGGAGAATCACAAATGGCGGCTAAAGCCGGTAAATGGCATGGAGAAAAACCACTTCGGATGAGTGCTGGCCCTGATGGCCTTGTCTACAATAGCCCTGGCAGGCGTACAGGCTTACTGGCTGCGCGAGCAATACCGGCAGCAGCGCGCCGCCCTGCACCGCGACGCGCAAAAAAGCCTTGTAACCGTCAGCCAGGAGATCAGCAGCCGAAATTCTTTTGTATCCCAACCCGGCAACCAGCGCACTTTCGATTTTCAGGCGTGGGCGCCCGACTCGGCCCGCTTGTTCATCTTTGCCAGCAATGTATCCGATCAGGTACCGCTGCCCGACACCCTGCTGCAACACCACCGGCGCCGGCAGGCCCAGACCCTGGCCCGGCAATGGCTCAAGGAATCGCCTGCCGCCCAGGGCGTCTTTGAAACGGTGCTCATCCGCACCATCCAGCAGTGCGCCAACTGCGACCCCAACAAGTCTATGGCCGAGCGTTACCCCATAGATACCTTGCTGAAAGACGCCCTGGCGCAGCAGGGCATCTCCCTGCCCTTTGCCGCCGGCCTACGCAACCGAAAGACCAATCAGTGGAACAAACTCTACCTCACCTCCCATGCCGATACCCTGCAACTGGCGGCCTCTTCGCTCAGCGTCCCCCTGTTGGGCGAGCAGGAAGAGCTGATTGTCTACTTCCCCAATCAGCAACACTGGATACTCAATCGGCTATGGCTGCAATTGGTCGCATCGGGGCTGCTGGTGGTCATCATCTTTGGCAGCTTTTACTATGCCTGGCGCATCATCAGTCGCCAAAAAAAGCTATCAGAGATGAAAAACGACTTCATCAACAACATGACCCACGAGTTTAAAACGCCCATCGCTACCATCGCCTTTGCCGCAGCCAACATCGACAACGAGCAGGTAGCCGCCCAGCCCGAGGTAGTCCGACAGTTTACCCGCATCATCCGCGACGAAAACAACCGCCTCAATGCCCAGGTAGAAAAAGTGCTCAATGCCGCCCAAACCGACCGCAATGCCTTCGGCATGAAGCTCGAAGCTACCCAGCTCTACCCGCTATTCAGCAGGCTGGCCGCTGCCACAGAACTCCTCGTTCGCGAAAAAGGAGGCCAGATGGAAACCGATCTCTCGGGCTTAGCCGATATAACCTGGGTTACCGACGCCTTTCACCTGTCTAATGCCGTCAGCAATCTGCTGGACAATGCCGTTAAATACGCCGGCAATCAACCGCCTTGGCTGCGCCTCACCGCTAAGGCCGGCGCCCCAGGGTTGCACATTGTAGTAGCCGATAAAGGCATAGGCATAAGCCGCGAAGATCAAGTCTATATTTTTGATAAATTCTACCGCGCACATACCGGCGACGTACACAACGTCAAAGGATTTGGGCTGGGCCTCAGCTACGTCAAAAAAGTCGTCACCCAACTCAATGGTCAGATAAAAGTAGAAAGCCGGCCCGGCCAGGGCAGCGCTTTTACCTTATTGCTGCCCCCCCTTAAAACGGATAACCCATGAGTAGGCCCCGCATCCTCATTGCCGAAGACGACCCCAATTTCGGACTCGTACTCCAAAGTTTCCTCAACCTCCACGACTACCACGTCACCCTGTGCAACGACGGCAATAAAGCCCTCAGCGCCCTGCAAAGCCAGCCCTTCGACCTGTGCATCCTCGACGTTATGATGCCCTACCGCGATGGATTCGCCGTGGCGGAGGCCATTCAGCGCAGCGGTAAAAAACTGCCCGTTGTATTCCTCACCGCCAAAGCCCTCAAAGAAGATCACATCAAAGGCTACCGTCTCGGCGCCATTGACTACCTCGTAAAACCCTTTGATCCTGAAATCCTCCTGCTCAAAGTACAAGCCATCCTGAGCCGCTTCAACCGCCCCCAACCCGAAGTAGAGCGCTACCTCATCGGCAGGTTTGTCTTCCAGCCCGCCCTGCGCCAACTTGCCCGCGCAGACGCCAACTGGAAGTTATCGCCCCGCGAAAGCGCCCTGCTGCTCCTCCTCTGCCAGAAAAATACCGAGGTCCTGCTCCGCGAAGAAGCCCTGCTCAAAATCTGGGGCGAAGAAAATTTCTTCACCGCTCAAAGTATGAATGTATACGTCACCAAGCTGCGGAACTACTTCCGCACCGACCCCGATTGCCCCGTAGAAATTGAAAACCTCCACGGCAAAGGCTTTTTACTCCGCCCTGCCGCCCAAGCCGGCGAATAAGCCTACCAGGTTAACATCTCGTTAAAGTCTCCCTTTTTGCTTGTCCTTTTGCGCTGCTATGGGTTAACTTCATATTTGGGCGCTGTAAGTCCCCCTTTCCAACAGTATAACTGCTAAACTCCAAATGACCATGGCCTATCGCTATCCCACGTTTGTCATCCTTCTTCTCGGGCTCGCCATCCGCACCCTCCTGCAAGCCCAGGCCTCGCCCCCGCTCGTCGACATCCCGACGCCGGCGGCAAACCCCGATAAAACCGTAGAAATATATTTCTCCGGCGAGTCGAGACCCACCCGAAAATACCTCCAATACCGCTATCTCTCGGCCAGCAAGCGCGGCTACGACGACCCCAACGCACTCGTTGTACAACTGCGCGCTCAAGCTGCCGCCATCGGCGCCGACGGCCTTATCCTCTTTGAGCTCCAAAAGCGCGTAGAAGGCGGCTATGTGGCCGATACCTACGTAGAAACTCCCATGATGGATATGAACGCCCTGGCCTTTGTTTACCCCGAAAACATCTCCTTTGTACCCGGGCAAATCAAAGTGCGCACCTTCTTTAAAGCCGATAAAACCGACGCCTGGCAGCAAATATCCCGCCACGAAATGGGCCTCTCCGGAGCCCTCCTGAAGCAGGAACCCGAAACCCCGCTGAAGTGGGTGCAATGGTACGAAGACCGCCGCCACAGACTGCTCGTTGAAGACCCCAACGTGCTGCGCGCTACCAACGACGACTATGGCCGCCCCTATACCCGCGTGCTGGCCGTCAACAACTGGCGCGTCCGCATCCTCTACCACGGAAATACGCGTCGCATCGAAAAGTTGCGCATCAACGACCCCCAAACGGATCATACAGAAGTCATTGCGTACCATTATGACGGCCCCCAAGGCCAGGCTACCTCCCGCGAGTTTATCCCCCCGGCTGCCGATCTCGTCGGGCGCATCGTGGAGTATCCCGAGTACGCCCCCGATGGCAGCCTCAAAGCCCTCCTCTACGTGCGCAAAAAAGAAAATACAACCGAACAGTTTCTGCGCGTCGAGTTTGAGTACTACACAGAAGCCCAATGGTACGAGCATATCCAGGCCATCGTGCGCGAACAATGGGGCGAAGCAGAAGAGGAATAAGCGCTTATCTTTGTCCATAAAATAAGCCCGCATGGATAAACTGCGCATCAGCTTACTACAAGCCGACTTAGCCTGGGAAGACCCCGCCGCCAACCTGGCCCTTTTTGATCGCGAATTGGCGCCTCTGGCAGGCCAAACCGACCTCGTTATCCTACCCGAAATGTTCACCACCGGGTTCAGCATGCGCCCGCAGGCCTTAGCAGAGCCGCCGGGCGGCCCCGCCCAACAATGGATGGCGGGCTGGGCCGCCCGCCTCGACGCCGCCATAACGGGCAGCCTCATCATAGCCGAAAATGGCCGATACTACAACCGGCTCGTTTGGATGTTCCCCGACGGCCAAAGCCTCTCTTACGACAAGCGCCACTGCTTTACGCTGGCCGGCGAGCACGAGCACTACACCCCGGGCGCCGGCCGGCTGCTGGTGGAATACCGGGGTTGGCGCATACTGCCCCTCATCTGCTACGACCTGCGCTTCCCCGTTTGGAGCCGCAATGACCTCGACTATCACCTCCTCATCTACGTGGCCAACTTCCCCGACCGCCGGGGCCACGCCTGGCGGTCGCTGCTCACGGCCCGCGCCATCGAAAACCAATGCTAC
>CAYOTJ010000122.1:0-8931 GCA_964406855.1 uncultured Saprospiraceae bacterium | reverse complement strand
GCTTTGCTGCCCGCGAGGTATTTGTAGGCACCATGGCCACCATCTACAGCTTAGGCGAGGGTAGCGACGAATTAAGCATCCGAGAGCGCTTAGCCGGCGAAACCAACCCCCTTACCGGCGAGAAAGTATACAATCCGGCTACTTCCTTTTCGCTATTGTTGTTTTATGTCTTTGCCATGATGTGCATGAGCACCCTGGCGGTAGTGCGCCGGGAGACGGGTAGTTGGAAGTGGCCTGCCATCCAGTTTTTTTTAATGACGGGGCTGGCCTATATCAGCAGCCTGCTGGCCTATCAGTGGCTGAGCTGAACGTGCTTTAATTGATATTGCTTGGGCGTCATCTGGGTATACCGCTTGAACAGGCGGGTGAAATAGGAAATGTTGTTGAAGCCGCTCTCAAAACAGGCGTCAGTAACGCTCTTGCGCGGGTTTTTGAGCAAGTCGGCTGCCATGCGTATGCGCTCCTTATTGATGAAATCGACGGGCGAAAAGCCAAACTCATTCTTAAAGCAGCGGAAAAAATGCGACTGACTCATGCAGGCCTTCCTGCTGAGCTGCTCAACGGTAAGGGACTCGTGCAGGTTGCGGCGTATAAAGTTGATGATGTAAGCCAGCCGGTTGGTGTCTTCATTGAGCGACGAATGATCGATGAGCAGCCGCCGAGCCTGGGTCTGCATTAGCCGGATGATGAGCTCCTTCAGCATGTAATCGGCAAACAGGCCCTTAGATGGATGGTTTTCGGTAAACAGAAAGATCAGCCGCCCAATGATTTGGTGGATGGCTATGTCGTTGGTGAAATGAAAATTATAGTCGATGAAGCTCCATTCGCTGCCGTCTTCGGCCTTGGGGGTGGTTTCGTTTAGGAAATCCACGGTTTTATTGATGTGGTCGGATGAAAGCGCCAGCGCTAAACATTGGGTCGGCGCATCATGGGTAGCCTCCGGAAAATCAATGCGCATCAGCTCATCCGCAGGAAGGATGACCGACTCGCCGGGAAAAAAATCAAAGATATTGCCCTGGCGCAGGTGCATCACCTTCTTGCCGGTGAGCATACTGGCCAGCACGGGGTCGCCAAACTGGAGTTCTACTTTTTCTGCCTGCTGCCGGGTTTCATAAATGTTGAGCTCAGCCTGATCGAGGCTGTAGATCGTCCGGTTTTCAACCATAGTCTCCAGACGACGCTGTGAATAATGCCGATTCAAATCATGATGCGTGCTCATGTTTTGTTTGGTTGTGGTGGAGGTAATAAAGGGAGTACTAAGGCAGGGTTGATTAATTAGAACAATGTTTTGCTGGAAACGGGCGATTTGTAATTATTGTTGCAAAGATAGCGGGATGATGCGAATAATGTAGCCTTTTTTTGAGAGCGCCCTGTTTTGATAGGATTGTGCAGGTTTAGTGGTAGAATACTGACAGGGGTTTTGGGGAAATGCGATCAATTTTGTGTCCGACAAGCAGATCAAAATAAAAGGTGGGTAACCAAGTTTTGTCAGGTATAAAATTTGAAATCCGCCGACTTGTTCGATTGAGGCTGCTTTTTAGCGACAACTGATTTTCCAAACCAACCGAAACTTATTCCTGTTATGAGTGAAGTACTGACCAGCCAAACGGCAGCCGTTGAGCGCCCCCAATTCAAGGCGCGCTACGACAACTACATCGGAGGCAATTGGATAGCCCCCATCAAGGGCGCCTATTTTGAGAATATCTCTCCTGTTGATGGCAAGGCCTTTACGGAAGTGGCCCGTTCATCCGCCGAGGACATCGAGCTTGCGCTCGATGCCGCCTGGGCAGCGGCGCCTGCCTGGAATAACTCCTCGGCTACCGAGCGCAGCAATATACTGCTCAAAATTGCCGACCGTATGGAGCAAAACCTCGAGCTGTTGGCTCGGGCAGAAACCTGGGATAACGGTAAGCCCCTGCGCGAAACCCGCGCTGCGGACCTGCCGTTGGCCATCGACCACTTCCGCTATTTTGCAGGCGTGATTCGGGCCGAAGAAGGCTCCATGAGCGAGCTTGATGCTGAGACCATCTGCGTCAACGTTCCGGAGCCGTTGGGTGTGGTGGCTCAGATCATCCCCTGGAATTTCCCCCTGCTGATGGCCACCTGGAAAGTGGCTCCGGCATTAGCTGCAGGCAACTGCGTAGTGCTGAAGCCCGCCGAGCAAACGCCCGTGGGTATTCTTATACTTATTGAACTCATTGCCGATCTGCTGCCTGCAGGCGTGCTCAATGTAGTGAATGGCTTCGGCCTTGAAGCGGGCAAGCCTTTGGCTTCCAGCCCCCGCGTGAACAAAGTGGCCTTTACCGGCGAAACCACCACCGGCCGCCTCATCATGCAGTATGCTTCACAGAATATCATCCCGGTAACGCTGGAACTGGGCGGCAAGTCGCCCAACATCTTCTTCAAGAGCGTTATGGATGCCGACGACGACTTCTTCGACAAATGCCTCGAAGGCGCCGTTATGTTTGCCCTCAACCAAGGCGAAGTGTGTACCTGTCCCTCTCGCATTCTGGTAGACGAAAGCATCTACGACGCTTTCATTGAGCGCGTCATTGAGCGCGTCAAGAAGATCAAAATGGGCCACCCACTCGATCCGGCTACCATGATGGGCGCTCAGGCTTCCAACGATCAGTACGAAAAAATTCTCAGCTATATCGATATTGGCCGCCAGGAGGGCGCTGAAGTATTGGTGGGCGGCGCTCCGGCGGGCTTTACCGGCGAGCTCCAGGAAGGCTACTACATTCAGCCCACGGTGTTGAAGGGCAACAACAAAATGCGCGTCTTCCAGGAGGAAATTTTTGGTCCTGTTACCTGCGTGACGACCTTCAAGACCGAAGAAGAAGCCATTGCCATTGCCAACGACACGCTCTACGGCCTCGGCGCCGGCGTATGGACTCGCGACATGCACCAGGCTTATCAGGTGAGCCGCGCCATTCAGGCAGGTCGGGTGTGGGTCAACTGCTACCACGCCTACCCCGCCCACGCCCCCTTCGGAGGCTATAAGAAGTCGGGTATCGGCCGCGAAACGCATAAGATGATGCTCGACCATTACCGGCAAACGAAAAACATGCTCATTTCTTACAGCAAAAAGAAGCTGGGCTTCTTCTAGCATGGCTGCTGAAATTGTAAAACGCGTACTGGCCACACCCGAAGCAGAAGCCATCATCAACCGTTTGCGCGAGCAGCATGGCGATTTGCTCTTTCATCAGAGCGGCGGCTGCTGCGACGGGTCGGCGCCCATGTGTTTTCCGGTGGGCGAACTGATATTAGGCTCCGAAGACGTATGGATAGGCCGCATCCGCGGTTGCGATTTTTATATGTCCCGGTTTCAGTTTGAATACTGGGAGCATACGCAACTTACCATCGATGTTACGCCCGGCCGGGGCGCCAGTTTTTCGGCCGAAATCCCGCTGGGCGTGCGCTTCGTCATTCGATCGCGGCTATACGATCCCGCAGAAGCCGATCGGCTGGAGCCGGTACGCGCCGCCGAGCCATAATAGCGGCCTGGCGACATGGGATGGATGGAAATACAAAACCCCGGATGCGGCTCAAGGGCCATACATCCGGGGTTCTTTATTTGAGTTGAGGCCTAATACTACCGGCGATTTCTGCGGCCGCGTTCCCGCTTCATATCTTCTAAGCGGCTTTGCACTTCTTCTACTACCTTTTGCTGGGCTTCTATGCGCTGGCGCGCAGCTTCCTGCTCGGTTTCGTTCTGGGCGATGGCTTCGCGTGCTTTGCGTATGGTTTCCTCTGCCCGAGCAATGTCGTCTTCATGGCGCTTATGCGCGGTTTCGAGCTTGCGCAGCTCGCTCTGAACGCCTTCCAATGTTTTTTCCTGAACTTCCAGATCTAAGCGTACCAACTCCTGGGCTATGGCCTGTTTGTAGGCGATCAGCAGCTTTTCAGCTTCCATATAGCGGTCGGGAAACTGGCTGGCCGATAAAAAGCCGCCGCTGCTGCCCATGTCTATCCAAAGACTCAGGCGGCTGCCTTCGCCGGCTTCTTCAATGGCGGCGTATACATCTACCGGGCTGCCTACGCCGGCTATGTTGGCGTCGTCGGCGAAGTATTCCCCGGTTTTGCGGTTGTATTTGGCGCGGGCGTCGTAGGCTTCTTTGAGAAAATCTGTCCAGACCTGGCCCGCTAATTTTTCACCGGCGTCGGGCATTTCAATGACTAAGGCCTCGTAAACGCCCAAGCTCATGGTTTTGCGCTGCGGAGCGGCCTGCGCTTGTATCGAGCCGCTTGACATCAGGCCTGCGGCCATCAGGAGAAAGATAATCCGTTTCATGATATTATTTTTTGCAATTTAATGTTTTTGCCATTAAGATAGCCCTTTTTCGACGCAGTGTTCTATGGCCGGGTCACTAATTTATAGGCTTAATGACAATGTTTGGGCGCAGTTTTGCTCATTTCTTCCTAATATTGCCTGGGATTCACCAGATACATGTACCAGACGCTATCTAACCAGGAATTGCTTGACCGTATTCAGGCCGACGATCGTGCGGCCCTGCGTACTGTTTTTGACCAGCAGTATCCCCTGGTTTGTCGTACGATCCATCGCCTGATTGCAGACCCCGGCCTCACCGAAGATTTGGCGCAGGAAGTATTCGTACGCTTCTGGGAAAAGCGCCACGAGATAAAAATAGAAAGCAATCTGAGCGCTTACCTCCGCCGCATGGCCGTTAATGAGGCGCTGGCCCACCTCCGCCGAAAAAATCGCTTCGCACCCGACGAACTCTCCGACGACATCCCCGAACAGCATACGCCTGCCGCTGATAACGCCTACCTCGCCACCGAAATGCAGGAAGCCATCCGGCAGGCCATCGACGACCTCCCGCCCCGCTGCAAAGCCATCTTCCAACTCAGCCGATACGAAGAACTAACCTATCAGGAAATCGCCGACCGCCTCGAACTTTCAGTTAAGACCGTCGAAAACCAGATGGGCAAAGCCCTTAAAACCCTCAGAGAGAAGCTTTCCGGTTTTATGAATGGCTGGCTGTTGTAGTAAAATCTCCGGCGAGCAACAAAAAAATGCCCCGGCGCTTGCTCAATACAAAGAAAGCCGTATCTTTGCTGCCCGAATTTGATAAGGTTTAACTCAATCGCAATATAGCGAACATGGCACATCATAAGTCAGCTAAGAAGCGTATCCTTCAAGACGAAAGAAAACGTCTGGAAAACCGCTACCACAAGAAGTCGGCCCGTACGGCCATTGCAAAACTGCGCGGCATGACCGACAAGCAGGACGCAGAGCAGTTTCTGCCCAAAGTATTGGGTATGATCGACAAATTAGCCAAGAAGAATACCTGGCACGCCAACAAGGCTTCCAACCTGAAAAGCGGCCTGATGAAGCACGTCAATACCCTCGGGTAAGACGCCCCTTCTATAACGCAGGGCTCAAAACCCCGCAAAACAGCATTGCACCTGTTGCCCGCGCAGCAGGTGCAATGCTGTTTGTAGCTCCGTCAACCCCGCTGCCTGCGCTTTCTCCGCGCCCGGCCCTCCGCTTCGTCTTATTTTTGCAAAGCGCGCTTTTTTCATCAGATAGTGTTTATCTTTGCGCTTACGCAATTGCGAACAAACGTTCATTCGTGTTCTGATGACCAGATTCTTTCCACTTCGGGTAAGCGATATACGTCGCGAAACGGCAGATTGCGTTTCGGTAGCCCTTGAGCCTACCGACGACCATCGCCCTCGTTTTCAGTTCAAGCAGGGGCAGTATCTTACCCTCCGCACCACCATCGACGGGCAGGAAGTGCGTCGGTCATACTCATTGTGCAGCAGTCCGTTGGATGGAGAGTTGCGGGTGGCCATAAAAAAAGTACCCGGAGGGCTTTTTTCTACTTTCGCCAACGAATCGCTCAATGTAGGAGATACCTTAGAGGCTATGCCGCCCGATGGCCGCTTCTATACCGAGGTGGGTGGCAGCGAAGGCTGCCACTACGCCGCTTTTGCAGCCGGCAGCGGCATTACGCCTATCTTATCTATACTCAAAACCGTTCTACAGGCAGAGCCCAACAGCACGTTCACGCTGTTTTACGGCAATCGCACCACCGATAGTATTATCTTTCACGAAGAATTGGAAGGGCTTAAGAATCGCTTTTTAGGCCGCCTTTCGCTGCACTACGTACTGAGCCGCGAATACCTCGACAGCCCGCTGTTTAGCGGTCGCATCGACGGGGAAAAAAGCGCGGCCTTTTGCCGGTTGCTGTTGCGCCCGCAGCTCGTAGACGAGTTTTTTCTCTGCGGCCCGGAAGAGATGATACACGAAGTGCGCGATACCTTGCTGGAGCAGGGCGTCGACCGCAAGCGCATTCATTTGGAGCTCTTTGGCACGGGCCTGGCCCAAACCGAAGCGCGCCGCCGCCGGGAAGCCGTAGGCGGGCCGGAAGTGGTAACCACCGTGGAGCTTACGCTTGACGGCAAGACGGTTTCCTTCCCGCTCAGCAGCCGTACCGAGACCCTGCTGGATGCCGCCCTCCGCCATGGCGCCGATCTGCCCTACGCCTGCAAAGGCGGCGTTTGCTGCACCTGCCGCGCCAAGCTGAGAGAAGGAAAAGTAGACATGGACGTCAACTACGCCCTCGAACCCGAGGAAGTGGAAGCCGGCTATATCCTTACCTGCCAGGCTCACCCGCTCACCGAGCGCATCGTAGTCGATTTCGACGCTTAGCCATTTTGTCCTGCCCTCAAAAATCAACGACCATGCCACCTGCCGATAAAACCAAAAGGCAAGCCATACTCGAAGCGGCAGCTGTGCTTTTTCGGGATAAAGGGTATAACGCCACCTCCATGCGCGATTTGGCTCAGGCCGTTCAGTTACAGGCATCCAGCCTCTATAATCACATCCAGAGCAAGCAGGATCTTTTGCGCGAAATATGCTTCAACAACGCCCAGCGTTTTCTCGACGGCATCATCGAAATCGAAAGCCGCCCCGCCACCGCTGCTGAAAAAGTGGAAGCGCTCATCGAGTTGCATGTGTCGGTGGCCACTCAGGACCTTACCTCCATCACTGCCTTTAACGACGAGTGGCGCCATCTCGAAGAACCCCACCTCAATAAGTTCAAGAGCCTGCGCCGCGAATATGAAAACCGCTTCAAAGCCATACTTGCCCAAGGTATGCAGGATGGCGATTTTCGCAAGCTCGATCCTCAGTTTGCCCTCTACACCTTGCTGTCGGCCCTGCGTTGGGTACACGACTGGCGGCAGCCCGGTCGGCGGCAGGCCGTCGAAAGTGTTCGTACTACTTTATCAACTATGTTGCTCAACGGGCTACGCCAATCGTAGAATTTTGTAATTTTGCCCTGCCCCGGCCCAAAAGTACGGCGGGGGTTAAACGCGGGCTCTCCCGGAGGGTCTAAGTCAAAATTCGGCTGTATGGCGTTGGATCAACATGATGTAGATAAATACGAGTGGAAAGACGGCAAACTCGTGCCGCCCGCAGAAAAGGAAATGTCCTTTTTTGAACACCTCGAAGAATTGCGCTGGCACATTGTGCGCTCCCTGGTGGCCATTGTAATAGTGGGCATCACCCTGTTTATTTTTAAAGACTGGTACTTTTCTACCATCTTGTTGGGGCCTACCCGGCCAGACTTTTTTTCCTATCGCTTTTTCTGCGATCTTTCCAACCAATTGGGCATTGGCAATGTGCTGTGCGTAACTCCGCCGCCTTTCAAAGCCATCGCCATTGGTTTTGCCGAAGCTTTTGTCACGGCCTTTCAGATGTCTTTCATCGGCGGGTTTATCTTAGCCTTTCCCTACGTTTTTTACGAAATATGGCGCTTTGTGAGCCCAGGCCTTTATAAGAAAGAGCGGAAAGCTACCCGAGGCGTAGTATTCATCTGTTCGGTACTCTTCCTCATCGGGGTTATGTTTGGCTATTTTGTCATTGCGCCTTTTGCCATACAGTTCCTCGTAGGCTATACCATTCCCGGCGTCGAAAACACTCCGGCGCTTTATTCCGTCATCAGCTACATGGTGATGTTTACCCTGCCTACCGGCATCATCTTTGAAATGCCCGTAGTGGTGTATTTCCTCGCCCGCATTGGCTTGGTGACCCCCGAGGGGATGCGCCAATATCGCCGCCATTCCATCATCGGCATCTTGCTGGCGGCGGCCATCATTACCCCTACGCCCGACATCGCCACCCAACTGCTGCTGGCCATACCGCTGTACCTGCTCTACGAGGCCAGCGTAGCCGTAGCTGCCCGCGGTAAGCGGCAATACGAAAAAGACGATGAGGAAGACGCGGATGAGGAAGCCGCTCTGCCGGCTAAGGCGTGAGGCTTTTAGTAAAGGCGTACACACTAAAAACGCCTCGCCGCAGTCTAAGCTGCGGCGAGGCGTTTGTCTTTTGAAGGGTATGCTTTTGCTTACAGCCTTGCCAGAGTCCTTCAAGTTGTGGTTCACATTAACTTAGAGCGCTATATGTTTGCCGCGCTTGCTTTGAAAAAAAAGGAAAATCTGAAAAAAAGGAGCCTGGTTCTTGACAATAAAATCATTGTCTTGTAACTTTGTGCCCGACAATGATTTTATTGTCAAGTTAACCCTTGGCTTTTATGCGCAACAAAATAGGCCCGCCTGTAAGCGGCCAAGATTTTTACCCCCGGCCCTTGTTAATGGCTGCTTTATGCCGCCGTCTAAACAGCGGCGATCATTTATACTTACAGGCGCCCCGTAGGTCGGGCAAAACCTCCATCATGTTTCAATTGCGTGAGGCGCCCTGTGAAGGATACCTTTTTGTATACATCAATACGGAATCCGTAGAGGATCCGGAACACTTTTTTGTACGGGTGCTAAAAGAAATAGAACGCAGCGGGGTCATTGACAGCCGATTGGATCGTCTTACCCGGGCCAAAACCATGCTAACTGATCTTTTGCAGCGGATTAACAAAATAGGTCCGATAGCGTTGAACAGCATAGAAG
>CAYOTJ010000121.1:5426-8931 GCA_964406855.1 uncultured Saprospiraceae bacterium | reverse complement strand
TGCCTAAGGGCTATAGTCTGCAGATCTAACGGTAAATTAAAACCAAAAGAAATATTGGCAAAAGAGAAGCCGTCTTCTCCGCTTATGCCGTATAACCCCAGCGCTGTTTGAGCCAAAAAGTGGTAGGTGCCCATCCCCCCTGGCGAAGGGATGACAATGCCCCAGGTGCCAAAAGCAAAGACAATGAGGGCGGCTACCGCCGACAGCCCCGCCGTAGGGCCATAGGCCAGAAAGCAGAGGTACACCATGAGGTAGTACATAAACCACACATTGATACTGTGCAGGATAAACCAGCCCGGCTTATCAAGTCGGGCTACCGTGCGCAACCCTTCTCCAAAACCGTGGGCCATATCCATAATCTTCCGGTATATGCTGCTGCGCTGCAACGGCTTGCGCAAGGCGTACAGTAAAGCCAGTCCCGTCAGTGCGATGCCGCCTGCTATCAGCAGGGTGCGCCCTTTGGAGAAATTGATGTACTGCCCCAGCGTATCGCGGATGAGGTCGAACTCCAGCACAACGGCCAGCATAGAGATGAGCAGCAAGCTAATGACATCAATGACGCGATCAACGACTACCGTGCCCACGACCTTCTCTACGGGTATACGCTCGTAGCGGGCCATAGCGCCGGCCCGTACAATTTCGCCGAGGCGGGGCAGGCCTAAGTTGGCAAAATACCCCAGCACAATGGTGAGAAAGGCATTGATGAGTCGCGGGCTGTGCCCCAACTGGCGCAACAGCATATTCCAGCGAATGCCCCTGCTGATGTTGCTGAGGGTAAAGGCCAGCAACACCGCCAACAACCAGCCATAGTTGGCGGTAGCAAAGTCGTTGACCACTTTTTGTACTAAGCTGCAATCCTCTGCGGGGATGCCTTTGAGGCCGCACTCGGCCTGATAGGCCTCGTTCTGGTGCCGGTACACTAAGTACAATATACCCAGACCCGTGCCTAAGAAGACAACAAACTTCAGGGTATTGACAAGTATTTTTTTCAAAGTAGTATGCGGTTTTCGGGCGCAAAGATAAGCATTGCGCTTTATTTTACCGGGCCTGATTCCCGCCCTCTGCCATTAACGAATGGTATAGATGGTGAAATTGTCGGGCGATGGCGGTTTGGCCGTAGCGCTCCTGGCCCCTTGCTGCAATTTTTGCCGCATCAAAACAGTCGTACGCTTCCATAAGGCTATTCATTGCAGCGGTCAAGGCGTTTTCATCGCCCGGAGGGGTCAGTAAGCCTAAGGCAGGCGTATCTATCACTTCTTTGAGGGCTGGCAGTGCGGTAGCCGCTACGGGCAGACCGCAACACTGAGCCTCCAGCGCCACTACCGATTGGGTCTCCCAGTTGCTGAACAACACCAGCGCGTGGCATTGGCGCATCAGGTCGCCTACTTCCTCCTCTTTTAGCGGGCCGCAAAAAACAACCCGGTTGTTCAACCCCAAAACTGTGGCCAGATCGCTCAACCCGGATCGGGCGGGGGCGTCTCCATCTCCGGCCATAACGAGCACGGTGTCTGCGTGCAGTTGAGCGAAAGCCTGCAAGATACCGGCCGGATTCTTGGCCAAAGGATCAAAATTGGATAGATGAAGCCAGCGGAAGGGAAGTTTGGGTGGGGCAGTGGCTGGATGAAAATAGCGTTCGTCTACTCCATTGGGAATTACAACCATCCGGGTTTTTACCCCGATGATCCTTAGTTGGCGGGCTAAGGCCTCCGATACCGGGCATACCGCTCCGGCCCTATTGGCCCAGCGGGCCAGCAGCCATTCTAACCAACGCGGATAGGCATGGGGCGAGCCGGGTAAAAAAGCCCAGGAATGCTCTGAAACCACTAAGGGCTTATCCCAACGGCGGGCCAGCGAATGGCCTGCCGCTAAGGCCGGAAACATCACATGTACATGTATGGCGTCTATCCGGGGCATCAGGGGGCGGGCAAAGCGGAGATACAACCGCTGCTTGGTTAGTTGTCGCCAAAAGGGGTTATTCCAGCGGGCGCGGAAATAGACGATGCGCCCCCGGATGCCTGCCTCCTCGAAGTCAACCACAGCTACCGCGCCAGGCGCCAGTTGGGGGTCTTCCTCCACCTGGAGCGCAAACACTTCACTCACGCCGGCTGCCGCGCGCAAGTGCTTTTCGATAAAATTGCCATTGTAGGGATGTACCCGGTTGGGGTACCAGCTGCACAGATGCAGTACGCGGGGGCGTTGCATCAGGGTCGGAAGCCGCGCCGGATCATACGCAGCGTGCGTATCGTCTTGCCCCGCTCATCGATGAGGCTCACCAAGTATACGCCTTCGGGCAGGTCGCTCACGTTGAAGCCCGCCGAAGGGTCGGGGCGGTCGAAGCTGCGCACCTTTCGGCCCAGGGCATTGACTACCTCCACCCGGCCCAGGCTGGGGGCGTTGCTGAGGTAAAAGCGATCTTCCACGGGGTTGGGATATACCCGAATGCCCGTTGCCGACGAGGCGTTGCCTGCATTGGGGTTGCGGGCGGTAATGGTCGGCGAAGCGGCCGCATTGTTGCCGTCGTCTATGCGCATGTGAAACACAGCCCGCTGTACTACCTCCGCGCTGCGCTCGCCTACCAGCCGGAAGGGCACCTCAATGGTTGCCTCGCCTGCGCGGCCATAGGGGAAGAAGTGTACATACAGCTCAAAGGAAGCGCCCGGCGCCATCACCACCGGCGCATTGATGCCCCGGAGGGGGTCGTAGTTGGTTGTCGTCTGGGGCGGATAGCTGGCCTGGTCGTCGCATATTTGCGTCTCCCAGCCGGCCGGCTGTTGTACCGTTACCTTATCCCAACGCACCCGCAAGGTGCGGCCCGACACGTTGCGCACCACCACTTTAGCCACTTCTTCGTAGGCATTGTTCAGCAGGTTTACCGATACCTGTTTGCGCACCACGGCCGGCTCCAGCGCCAGCATCGACTGGCTCATCAATCCGGCGTAAGAAAAACAAAATACCCCGATCAGCAGCAGTAAGGATGGTCTCATAATCATTTTTTATGCCCTACTATAACGAATATTGTGCCATAAAGAAACGGCAAAAACACACACTTGTAAAGCTGTTTAAACAAAATTTAACGGTTTGAAGTTAAAAGCGGCGTCGGATTTTTGCCCAACAGCAAAAAGCTGCTGTCGACTGGGCAAGGCTAAAAGGCCCTAATGGCGGGATAAATATTTTCGGGGTCTTCTGCGAACGCCTTGGTTTAACGAGCGCTAAAGCGCGCAGCGCCTGCTTTAGGCCCGGGGCAGGGGTGGAAGTGGTATGGGGGGCTAAAGGGTTAATCTGATGTGGAGCAGACGGCCCCCCATAAGAACGGACGACCCGGTGGCGCGGCGGGAGCGGGGGATTGTGCGCGATGCAAAAACAGGTATTTGTGCCCCGCTCTGGCCGCGACAGCCCCCCAAAAAAAAGCAGGTGTAGCTGTTTTTAAGCACAAGCGAGAGGGGCAATTTTAACAAATTCCCGACAGGAGATATACCAACTGTGTTTTTGCTGTCGTTTGATAGGG
>CAYOTJ010000121.1:4375-5416 GCA_964406855.1 uncultured Saprospiraceae bacterium | reverse complement strand
ATAGGGGAGTTTCCACCCATTAATACCAACAAAATACCAAAATTGCATGGATTCTAAAAAAGGTTTGATTATCCTGGCCGCTGTGCTGGGCCTTTTGCTACTCTTGTCGCTCGTTTTCAACTTCCGCCAAAAAGGCCAATCGAATGACCTTGAGGCTGAAAATTTAGAAACGACCGAAGCGCTGGATGCCATGACGCAACTGCGGGACGACCTTGCACGTCAGGTAGACAGCCTTTCGCAGGCTTACCAAAGCTTAGCTTACGAAAACGAATCGTTGCAAGGATCTTTCTCGAATGTGCAGAGCCAGTTGTCGCAGGCAGAATCGGCTCTGTCGAAGGCCAAGCGCAGCTCGGCGGCTGAGATCAACGATCTGCGCGCCCAAATCCAGGAGCTGATGTCGGCCCGCGCCAACTTGGAGGGCTCCATTCAGGCGATGCAGGCGGAAAACGACTCGCTGCGTATGCGCACAGGCGTACTGGAAACAGATCTGGCGCGTTCGGCTGAGGAGAACCAGCAGTTGAACAGCATGAACCAGACCATTCAGCAGGAAGTGAAGCGCCTGACGCTGGCCAACTTCAAAGCCAGTGCGTTCCAGGTGGACGTACAGCAGCGCAGCGGCGAGAAGGTAACGGCTCGTTCGCGTCGTGCGCGTCGTATTTTAGTGAGCTTTGACCTGGCCAATGTGCCGGGCGAATACCAGGGGGTACGGCCGATTTACTTAGTAATTTCGGATCAGAACGGCACGCCGATTACGGTTTCTAACCCGATCAAGGCAACGGTAAGCATCAATGGCCAGCCTACGGACATCATTGCCGTACAAGGTAAGGACGTGAATGTGGCCGACAGCCAGCGGTTGTCGTTTACGCATGACCTCGAAGATCGCCTGCCGGCTGGTTTCTACCGGGCCAGCGTTTACACGGACATAGGCATGTTGGGGGCTTCGAGCTTCCAATTGCGCTAAGCAGGCATTTGGCCCAACGGCCGTTTGTTTGTATCTTTGCCAACGCCGGCTTCCCTTGTGTGGAAGGCCGGCGTTGGCAT
>CAYOTJ010000121.1:0-4365 GCA_964406855.1 uncultured Saprospiraceae bacterium | reverse complement strand
CTACACACTCCATCGAATCATGATTAGAATCGTCATCCTCATCTGCGCCGGCGGCCTGTTGCTGTCTGGCTGTGTAAGCAAAAAAAACTATTTGTCGGCAGTAGCTCGCTACGATCAGGAAATTGACTCATTGCGCACCGACCTCGCCCGGCGTCAGGGCGTCATCAACAGCAATAGCATTGAGCTGGCTAAGCTCAATGGCGCGAATGCCGCCCTGCTGACCACGCAAGACAAGCTCCAGGATCGCATCAATGCCCTGCAAGCAGAGATTGACGGCATCAACAAACGGATGTCGTCTACGCAGCAGGATCTCACGGGGCAGCTCCAATCGAGGGATAATGAAATAGCGGCTCGGCAGGCTAAGATCGATGCGGTGCGCCAGTTGGTAAAACAACGGGAGAGCGAACTGCAAGCGCTGGCGCAGGCGGTAAAAGACAGCTTAGGCAGTTTTCCTACGAATCGCTTTCTGGTAGAGGTGAAGGCCAATCAGGCCATCATCACCTTCAATGAGGGGCTGTTGTTTGTGGAGGGCGCTACTGGCCGGATTGAAAGAGACGGGCTGCGCGCCATCAGTAAGGTGGCCGGCGTACTGCGCCGCTATCCGGCGGTGATGATACAGGTGACGGGGCATACCGACAACCAAAACGTGCCCCGGCGCAGCGTAGACAACTGGGATTACAGCGTGCTTCGCGCAGCAACGGTAGCCAAGGCATTGATCAACGACTACAACTTAGAGTCGAACCGGGTGAGCGCTGCGGGGAAGGGGCCTTTTGCGCCGCGCACCTCCAATGAAACGTCGGAAGGGCGGGCTGAAAACCGAAGGATTGAATTGGTTGTTACATTCCGCGATGCCGATCTTTTGCGCGACATCGACAAGCTGTTGCAATAACGAAAAGTAGCTTACTTCATGGATAGTTTAACCCAGATAACCCTGGGCGCGGCTGTAGGCGAGGTGGTCTTGGGCCGGAAAGCAGGCAATCGGGCTATGCTCTGGGGCGCTATCGCCGGTACCATCCCCGACCTCGATGTATTTGCCAATGCCGTCACCGACGAGATCAGCGCGCTGGCTTATCACCGGGCCTTTACGCATTCGCTGGCCTTTGCCGCGCTGACGCCGCTGGTGCTGGGAGCGCTTGTACACCGGATATATGGCGGCAAAGAGGGGCCTATGCCCGCTTCGCCGGGCTGGTCGCTGGGCGCCGCCTGGGTTTATCTGCTGGCCCTCATTGCGGTGGGGAGCTATTTGATGCCCATACCGGTATATGGCGTCGGCCGCATAGCGTTGTTAGTGAGCGCCATCATCATGCTTTTTCCGGTGTTTTTTTTCCTGCGGGAGAAGTGGCGGCGGCGGCCCAGCCAAAATGAAAACCCGGGTTGGTTGGCATGGAGCCATTTGTTTTTTTGGTCGATCGTTACGCATCCGCTGCTGGATGCCTGCACTACGTATGGCACCCAGTTGTGGCAGCCTTTTTCGGAGGGGCGGGCTGCGCTGAACAACATAGCCGTGGCCGACCCGCTGTATACCGTACCTTTTCTCATTTTTGTGATCTGGGCATCGCGGATAAGCCGGCATAGCCAACGTCGGCAGTGGGTAAACTACGCAGGCTTGGCGGTGAGCTGCGCCTACATGGCCCTGACTTTTGTGAATAAGTGGCGAGTAGACGGGGTATTTGCCAATAGCTTAGCAGAGGAACGGATTGTAGCAGCGCGATATATGACCTCCCCGACTATCCTCAATAATTTGCTCTGGACGGGCGCCGCCGAGTGCGACACCGTGTTTTATCACGGTCAGTACTCGCTGTTGGACGATGAGCCGCGCTTTGACCTGGCGCCCATCCCCAAGGGCCATAATCTGATAGCCGACCATTGGGATGACCGGGATGTGGCGGTATTGAGGTGGTTTTCTAAAGGATACTTCAACGTATTGCCCATAGGTAAGGATACGCTGCAACTAAACGACCTGCGCTTTGGAGGGCTGGGCAGTAAGCTGGAACAGCCCGACGATTATATCTTTCGCTTTATACTCACTCAGGAGGGCGCCGAACTCAAGGCGGCGCAAAACCAGGACGGCCCCGACATCAGCTTTCGGGATGCGTTGGCGGGCCTTTGGCGCCGGATGATGGGCGATAAATCGGGCTATTGAGCAGGCCCGCCCGAAAACAAAGCCAGGAGAACAAGGTCAACGCCTCGCCCTCCTGGCTTAAAAAGAGGAACAACAAAACCGCCTATACGCCCTGAACCAGCAGGGAAATGCGATTGCTGATAACTTCTATGAAACCGCCGCTGATGGCGTAGGTGAGTTCTACGCCTGCCCGTGTGTCGGTTTTCATAGTGTTGCTCTCCTTGTCGAAGAACGTATACTCGCCGCTGCCGGTAGTGATTTTAATCTGACCTGCATCCAAGGAAGATACAATGGGTGCGTGGTTTTTCAGCACTTCAAACGCTCCCTGAGAGCCGGGCACGTTTACTGAAGCGATTTCGCCATTAAAAACTTCGCGGTCGGGAGTAAGTACAGTGGTGTACATACGCCAAAAGTTAAGCCGAGTTTAGCGCCTGGGTTACAGGCGCCCAACCCGGCGTCGTTTTTTTAAGCTACTTCAGCCAGCATTTTTTTGCCGGCTTCGATTACGTCGTCGATGGAGCCCTTGAGGTTGAAAGCAGCCTCGGGGTATTCGTCAACTTCGCCTTCAAGGATCATACCAAAGCCGCGGATGGTTTCTTCGATGGGCACTAATACGCCGGGGATACCGGTGAACTGTTCGGCCACGTGGAAGGGCTGCGACAGGAAGCGTTGTACGCGGCGGGCGCGGTGTACCACCTGCTTGTCTTCGTCGCTGAGTTCTTCCATACCGAGGATGGCGATGATGTCCTGCAATTCGTTGTAGCGCTGGAGGATGTTCTTCACGCGCTGCGCCATATTATAGTGCTCGGCGCCGATAACGTTCGGGTCGAGGATGCGGCTGGTAGAGTCGAGGGGGTCTACAGCAGGGTAAATACCCAGAGCTGCGATCTTACGGCTCAGTACCGTGGTGGCGTCAAGGTGGGCGAAAGTTGTGGCCGGAGCGGGGTCCGTCAAGTCGTCGGCAGGCACGTATACAGCCTGTACCGAGGTGATGGAGCCGCGGCGGGTAGAAGTAATGCGCTCCTGCATCAGACCCATCTCAGTGGCCAGCGTAGGCTGATAACCTACGGCCGAAGGCATACGACCCAGCAGGGCGGATACTTCCGAACCTGCCTGCGTAAAGCGGAAGATGTTGTCGATGAAGAAGAGGATGTCGCGGCCGCCCATGGGGTCGTTCATATCGCCATCGCGGTAGTATTCGGCCACCGTCAGACCCGAAAGCGCTACGCGGGCGCGGGCGCCGGGAGGTTCGTTCATCTGGCCGAAGATGAAGGTAGCTTTCGAGCTTTCGAGCTCCTTCATATCTACTTTGCTGAGGTCCCAGCCGCCTTCTTCCATGGAGTGCATGAAATCTTTGCCATAGCGGATGATACCAGCTTCCAACATCTCGCGCATGAGGTCGTTGCCCTCGCGGGTGCGCTCGCCTACGCCGGCGAATACGGAGATACCGTCGTAGCCTTTGGCGATGTTGTTGATGAGTTCCTGAATCAATACGGTCTTGCCTACGCCGGCGCCGCCGAACAGACCGATCTTACCCCCTTTGAGGTAGGGCTCGATGAGGTCGATCACTTTGATACCCGTATAGAGTACTTCCTTCTCCGTGGAGAGGTCTTCGTAGGCGGGCGGCTTGCGGTGGATAGGACGAGCCGTTGAGCCTTTGGCCACGGGGCCGATGCCGTCGATGGCTTCACCTACTACATTGAAAAGGCGACCCTTGATGGCTGTACCCACCGGCATGGCAATGGCGGCGCCCGTGTCGTGTACTTCCGTACCGCGGGTAAGACCGTCCGTAGAGTCCATAGCGATGGTGCGCACGCTGTCTTCACCCAGGTGCTGTTGTACCTCGAGTATCAGCGCGTCGCCATTAGGACGCTTAATTTCCAAAGCGTTGTAGATTTCTGGCAGCTTTGAGTCTTCTCCTGCGAAGCTCACGTCTACGACCGGTCCGATGACCTGCTTGACATGACCGATATTTGCCATAAGTAAATGCGGTTATGGTTGTTCCGAAAATCGGGGCAAAATTAGGCTTTTCACCTGATTATCAAAAAACAAATCTGCTTTTCCTTTGGCTGCGAACCGATAAAAAAGCCCTTGACCTGCGTGCTGCGGTTGTGTTGCATTGGCGATTTAAGGCTCTGGCTTTCTTTAAATTCCAAGATAGGGCGTCTTGTGTGATTTTAATTTGGCATTAACTTTTTTTTCTTCCACTTTTTTCTCTTCTACCTTATCATCTTTTTTCCCAC
>CAYOTJ010000120.1:0-8935 GCA_964406855.1 uncultured Saprospiraceae bacterium | reverse complement strand
CTTCAAGCCATTTGCACCGACCGCCGCGATGGCAGCTTGTGGCTGGGCGATCAGTCGGGGTTGTACCACCAGCGCCAGGGCGATACGCTCATGCAGGCCATACCTGGCTTGCAGGGGCGCAATGTAGTGAGCCTTTATCAAGACGAAGGCGGCTGGCTTTGGATTGGTACTTTTGGCTATGGCTTGTATGGGTTCCACCCGGAAACCCGAACGATGAGGCACTTTTGCGATGACTTGGGTGAAGGGCAGGAAAGCATTTTTTCTATCGCAGGAGAGCCGGGCCGGTTGTGGCTGGCTACGCTGGGTGGAGTGCTTACCTTTAACTACAACCAGGCGACGCCCCAGAGCGCTCCTTACCAATGCGAGCGATTTATGCCTGAAACCACCCTTGGGCACGGTTTTGTTTATTGTGTTTACATCGATCGCCAGGGCAGAAAGTGGTTCGGCCTCGATGGAGTTGGCGTGGCCATGTGGGATGGCGCTCGGATACAATGGTTCAACCGGGCGCAGGAAGTAGACATCCGATCGGTCTATTCCATCATTCAGGATGGCCGGGGGCACATCTGGTTCAATACGGCCCGACAAGGATTAGTAGAACTGGCAGGCGCTACAGTCCTTAAACCTATCGCTCACCAGGGCGCTATGCGCCGCCAGGAGGTGTCGTCATTAGCGCTTGATGCAGCCGGCAACTTACTCATCATCCATCGCGAGGGCATCGATGTGTGGAATGTGGCTTCCCGCCATCTCGTGCAATTGGGAGCCGCTGTGGGCATTCGTCAGTTTGATCCCAACCTGAATGCCGTGGCTACCGATGGGCAGGGCCACATCTGGATAGGCGCCAATCGACAGCTTTTGCGCTATACCCCTCTGCGGAGTATAAGCCGCGAGGACCCGGCAACCGCGCTCAATGGGGTAGACATCTACCTCCAGCCTGCTCCTTTCTGGGAGAAGGACGTATATTCGTCAGAAGAGAACAACCTCGTTTTTTCTTTTGCCGGCATTTGGTATACCGATCCCGCTGCCGTCAGGTATTATTATCAACTCAGGGATTTTGACCATAACTGGATAACTACCGTAGACCCTAAAACGGTGTATTCCAATTTGCCTTCCGGCTCGTACCAGTTTAGCGTAGTAGCTTCTATAAATCCGGCCTTTCACGAAATAGACGCCGTCAACTATGCTTTTCGGGTAAAACTGCCACTGTGGAAAAGGCCGTGGTTTATCCTGATCTCCCTCATTGCGCTGGCGACGGCGCTGGCTTTATTGGCCCGACAACGGGAGCAGCGCTTAGCTAGAGAGGCAAGTCTGAAACGTCGCCAGGTGGAAAGTCAGTTTGAGGCACTGAAAAGCCAGATCAACCCACATTTTCTTTTTAACAGCTTCAACACCCTGGCGGGCCTGATTGAAGAAAACCCGCCTGCTGCCGTTGGTTATGTCGAAAAGCTGGCTGATGTATACCGCTCCATCCTGCTGTACCGCGAGCAGGATCTCATCAGTCTGGATGAAGAACTCAATTTAGCAGGCGATTATATGTTCCTTCAGCGGCACCGATATGGCAACGCCATCAGGTGGGAGCTCGACCTCATAAGCAGGCAGGGGTTTATCGCTCCCCTTACCTTGCAGATTTTATTGGAAAATGCCATAAAGCATAACGTCATCAGCATCCAGCACCCCTTAATCATTCGCATCCGGCGCGAAACTGAGGATTATCTGGAGGTGACCAATAATTTTCAACCCAGGCTCACTCCTGACTCATCCACAGGGTTTGGGCTGCAAAGTATCATACACCGATATGAGCTGCTCAGCCCGCTGCCGGTACAGGTAATACCCGCTGAGGATGCTTTCACGGTGCGCATTCCTTTAATGGCCAAATACGGAAGTTATGAAGATACTGATCGTAGAGGATGAAGAAATGGCCGCCCGCCGGCTCGATAAGCTCATCCGGGAACTCGCCCCCGACGCAGATGTTGTTGGCGCCCTGAGCGCTGTTATGGATACGGTAAACTGGCTCGATGCCAACCCTTCGCCTGATCTGATTTTTATGGATATTCACTTGGCCGACGGCGATAGCTTTAGTATATTTGAACATACGGTTGTAGAAGCAGCCGTCGTCTTCACTACGGCTTACGACCAGTACGCCTTGCGGGCGTTTCGTGTGCAAGCCATCGATTATCTGTTAAAACCCATCAAACGGGAAGAATTGGCCGCCGCAATCCAGAAGTACCGCGATCAGGCGGCCCGGAAAAGTATCGATTATCAGCAGCTCGCCCAGGTATTGCGAAGCGAACAGGCGCCCCGGCGCTTTCTCATTCGGCTTGGTCAGCAGTTGTACCTGCTCCCTGCCCCCGATATCGCCTATGCTTATACCGATCAGAAAATGACGTTCTTTATCACTCACGAAGGTCGTCGGCTACCCTCCGACCATTCGCTTGATCAATTGGAGGAGATGCTATCGCCTCAAGACTTTTTTCGCATCAACCGGCAGTTTATCGTCAATGTGGCGGCCATACGGGAGTTGCACGCCTACTCCAAATCGAGGGTAAAGCTGGACCTGCACCCCCCTACCGATCTGGAGGCTATTGTGAGCACGGAACGTTCGCCTTTGTTCAAAAAATGGCTTCAGGGCCACTGAGGCTTCCCCCTGTGAAAACATCATCCCGGAAAAACGTGCGTTTCTCCGGGATGATGATTGCTGCTGATGCCGCGCTATCGATTGACAAGCGCAATGGGTTTGCTCACCGTATGGCTGCCTGCCCGGAGGCTGCATACATACACGCCGGCGGCCCAGTTGATGTCGGACAGCGGAATGCGGTGTTCCTGTAGGCCCGATGCCTGCACTCCGCTGAATATTTGGCGCAGCGGCTGCCCCAGCATATTGAAGAGCATCAATTGCACCGGCATGGTTGCAGGCAACTCGTAGCTGATGTACAGCTCTCCGCCGCGCATATAAGCTGTGAGTTCCGGGTTGAAGGCGGCTATTGGCGCTTGTGTGCCTACGGCCAGGCAGTCGAGGCCCAACCCTGGCAGCCTGTCAAAGGTCTGCCCCAATACTTCATCTACCAGATCGGGCTCCACACACAGCCATTGTTCAAGAACAGTAGCGTAGATAGAGCGAAAGTCGACCTCAAAATGCAGGTTGCCATTTTCGTCGGTATTCACTAAGTCGGGAAGGCCGCCTAAGAAGCCATTCCCATTGAGGCCGGGGCCAAACAGCATGAGCGGGGCCGCTGTACCATGGTCGGTGCCGCTGGAGGAATTTTGCTCGATGCGCCGCCCAAACTCCGAAAAAGTCATAGACAACACCCGTTGGTCGTGTGCGCCGTCGGCTAAGTCTTCGTAGAAGGCATCCACGGCGGTAGCTAAGCTGTTGAGCAGGTTGGGGTGGTTATTTTCCTGGCCGGCATGGGTATCAAATCCATCGAGCTCTACCATGTAGAGCCGGGTGCGCAGGCCGCCTTTGATGAGGCGGGCTACCAGGGCTAATTGAGCGCCCAGGCTGCCGTCGTAGGGCGCGCCATTGTTGGCGCCATTTTGGTAGGCCTGCGAAATGACCTGAGCATAGCGGAATGTAGCATTGGCCACGGTGCGCAGGTAGCTGAGCTGCTCGCCATAGTAGCAGAAAGGTACGGCGGTGGGGTCGTATAGTTGGCCGGTAAGCGCTATACTTTCCAACTGTTCGGGGTTGGTTACCTGTACCGACATGTTTACCTCATCTTCATTAAAAAAGACTAAGTTGCCGGCGCCGCCGATCTGGATAGCGGGTGGGTCTTGAGGCGGGTTGCTCAGAAAATCCGGAAACTCCTGATTGAGCAACCGGCCGAGCCAACCCGAATCGGCGTCTTCATCGGCATTGCGCGCCGAGGCCCAGAGGTCTGTGGAGCGGAAGTGCGACAGGTTGTGATCGGGGTATCCTACATTGTTTACCACTTTCATTTGCCCGTCAAGCCAGCGATTTTCTAACGGCTGCATGGCGCTGTTCATACCCAGCTCGGCGCTCAGGGAAATGATTTGGTTGTTGGGTACGGCAATGGATGGGCGCTGCTGCTGATAAATACCGTAATTAAAAACGGGTATTATGGTATTGAGCCCGTCATTACCTCCTTTGAGGCGGATAAGCACCAGTATGCGCTCGTCGTTGGTAGCGTTCAGCGCCAACGCCAGCGGAGAGCCTGCAATAGCATTGATGGGGAAACGACCCAATAAGAAGGAGAAGCTACCGGCAACGCCTAATTGGCGCAGGAAGGTGCGGCGGCTCCACAGGCTATGGTCTTCGGTATGGGATTTGCCCTGCTCCGGCGAGATACCGCGACCTGTTTTATTATTGTGATGATTGGACATAACAAAGAGTTGAAGCGTGGAAAAATGGACTACATCAACTGAAACTCGGGTAGCCGCGAGATGTGTTGTAACAGCAGCGCCACCTGAGCCGGGACGGTTTCCCAGTTGAGATTCCAACTACCATCATCGTAATAATTCTGCGGTATCATCCACTTGAATACATCGGTAGCCTGGCTGTAAGCCTCGGGCGTAAGCAGGCCGCCGGCTACAAAGTGATCCACAATAGCTGCGGTTACAGCCTCCGGCGTGTTGGCGTTGTTGCTAAGCGTTTGGGCCAGGGCTGTTAAGCGTGCAGGCTGCTGCTCGTAGAAAGTATACAGCATATAGTCAGAGCCCTGCCAACGGCCCGTGAGTGTGCTGGTGTCTACCCAGGCGCGGTTTTCGGGCCAGCCCGACACATCCGGCGGATTGAACAATTGCTGCCCCAATTGTGTAGCCACGTAAAACACCAACCTCAGCGTCTCGCTATTATAGTCGAGGTTGTTTTCGCGGAAAAAGGCTAAAAAATAATCAAAGGGACTCTTGATTTGGACCCCCATAACAAACTCATCAAAAAAGTGCTCGCTCTTGAATAGCTGCCGGAGTACGGGGGCCAGTTCAAAGTTGTTGTTGCGGAAGGTTTGCGCCATTCCTGCTACAATATCTTCATTAATTTCTTCATGTACGAAGAACTGGTAGAGCCTGCCGCAGACGTACTCCGAAATTTCCACGTTGCGCTGGGTAAAGAGCACATTGTGTAGTTGCTCGTAGTTGAAGTTGCCCGTTTGGCCAAAGACGGTCTTTGGTCCGGGATCATGCAGGAGGGGTACGAAGGTAATGGGTGCGCACAAGCTGCTAAAACCATTCCAGCCGGTGAGGGCGCGGGCGGCATTTACGATATCCTCCTGGGTATAGCCATTGTCGCGGCCCAGCGTGAATAGTTCAAACAACTCGCGGGCATAGTTTTCATTGGGCTGGAAGCGGTTGTTCTGTACCCCGTTCAGGAATACAAGCATAGCAGGCGTAGTGCCTACCGCTTCCGTCATGGTACGGAAATTGCCTAAGGCATTCGATTGTAGTACCTGGTGGTATTGGTACATCCAGGATGGGCAGGCGTAGGCTTCGAGTTTGGTTACAAAGTGGTTAAGCCAAAACAGCGTCATTTTGTCGCGTAGGCCGTGGGTAATCATACTTTCCACGATCAGATCCGTGTAGCCAAGAATCTGATCGCCAATTTGCGTCTGAAAGTCGGTATATTGCTCAATGCTCCAGTCTGACCATTCCGGCTCCGGCGTCAGGGGTAGTGCAATGGCCTGATCGATGAGTTGGTCAATGAGTTGGCCCGGCGACGCGCTCAAGCCAGCTTCGAGTTCGGCGAGGGTGGGGCCATAACCCAGCCTTCTGTAGAGATGCCGGATGCGAGCCCTGTTCCAGGGCGTCTGAGCCGAGGGCACATAAGGCGCCAGGGTACCTGTGGCACAGTTGGTGACGACCATGGGGAAAACGTTTAAGATGAACGGAATGAGCGCTCTGCGATGTACAGCAGAGCGTTATGCACAGGACGAAAGCAAATGCCATAATGTTGCTTATGGTTTTGTTAAAAAAACGCAAGCCTTTACATTTGCCTACGGCCAGCCTTTATCGTCGTTTTTGTGCCTTAGTGTGTGTTGGGCGAGATTTTGATTTTTGACTATTCAAAGGCTGTTTCGTTTAATGCCGTCGCAGGCATTGTTTAAACAGCGGCCCCCGCTTCGCGGAGTAATTGGCGGAGCTTGGCTAAAGTTTCGTCAGAGAGGGGCGCCAGGGGCAGGCGCACTTCCCGGGAGCAAAGCCCCAAGGCTTCCAGAGCTCCCTTGATACCGGCGGGGTTGCCTTCTGCATACAGCGGCGGATGTATGTCCAGTAGCAGGTTGTTGAGTTGACGGGCGGTATAGAGATCGCCATTTTTCATGGCTTTTACCATAGCAGAAAAAGGCGCCGGCAGGGCGTTGGCAATGACGCTTATGGCACCATGCCCTCCGCAGGCCATTATGGGGAGGGTGAGGGGGTCGTCGCCGGAGAGTACCAACAAATGTTCAGGCCGATATTTCAGCAGGTGCATGGCCTGCGCCATATTGCCGGCAGCTTCCTTGACAGCGATAAACTTCGGGCTGGCCTGGGCCAATCGGATGACGGTAGTGGCCTCTACATTGGAGGCCGTCCGGCCGGGTACGTTATAAATGATAATGGGTAGAGGAGAGGCTTCTGCTACGGCCATATAGTGCCTGAAGATACCTTCCTGAGTCGGGCGATTATAAGAAGGGCTACTGGACATGATGGCGGCTACACCCGTAAAATCATAAGTGCGCAGCAACGCTGTCAGTTGATCGGTATAGTTGCTTCCAAAAAATCCGGCCACAACAGGCACGCGGCCTGCTACCTTATCAAGGGTAAAAGAAAGCACCTCGCGGCATTCCTGTTTGCTGAGGGTGATGGCTTCTCCTGTGGTGCCTAAGCACACAATATAGTCTACGCCGCCGGCAATGACGTAATCAATGATATTGGCCAATGCTTCATAGTCTATGGCATGCTGCCGAAATGGGGTGACGAGGGCCACTCCCGTGCCGCTCAGATCAGGCTGGTTGATACTGGACATTGGTTTTTTCTAAAATCGCCATCGTTTGCTGAATGAAGCGCTCAAGGCCAAGGTTGGGCTTAGCGTCCACCATAAGGTCATAGGCTGTTGTCTTTTCCGACACGGGCCCCACTTTGAGTCCTGCTCTTACGAGTAGCGCCACGTAATCAGATAAGATGTCGGAGCGTGTGCTCAGGCAAAAGAACAGGTCAAAAGGGTGGTTTAAAAAGTCGTCTAATGCCGGGGCTTTGGGCCGCATGGCCCAATCAACTTGTTTTTTGGTAAAAGAGGGGAAAGGGAAGTCTCCGTCGGCTACATCGAGATGCAGGTAGGCCAGTAGGCGGACCTGCTTGCCCTGGCTTTTTAGTTTTTCGGCAAAAGCCTGTGCGATGCGCTGCTGTTCTATTTCCGTACCATCAAAAAACAAGCCTACCGTTTTTGCAGAAGCGAGGCTGACGTGCTTTAAAGGTACAACAGGGCGCTCATTAAGCCGTTGCTGCAATGACCGGTTGTGCACATATAGCCTGATGTTGTCTAATAATCCCATAGTATTTATTGAGCCGGCTCGTTTTCGAACGTTAGCGTTCGCGTGGGTCGGCTGCGTTATCTACGGTGGCAAAAACGCCCATATTGGCGTATTTGTTGATCCGCTGCTCGATTCTTTCGTCGGGGGTAAGGTCCTGTATTTCCGAAAGCGCTTTTTTGATCTGGCGCTTTAGCAGTTTGGCAGCTTCCTCAGGGGCCGTATGCGCGCCGCCCAGTGGCTCCTTGATGATACCGTCGATGAGGCCAAACTCAAACATATGGTCGGCGGTGAGCTTCAGCGCCTCGGCAGCCTGCTCTTTGTAGTCCCAGCTATGCCAAAGTATAGAAGAACAGGATTCCGGAGAGATAACGGAATACCAGGTATTCTCCATCATATATACCCGATCGCCTAAGCCTATGCCAATGGCGCCGCCGGAGGCGCCCTCGCCAATAACCACGCACACAATGGGCACGCGCAGTTGAGCCATTTCCATGAGGTTGCGGGCAATGGCCTCTGCCTGGCCGCGTTCTTCGGCTTCTAAGCCGGGAAAGGCGCCGGGCGTATCTATCAGGGTAATGACGGGGAAGTTGAAGCGTTCGGCTGTTTTCATCAGGCGCAACGCTTTGCGGTAACCCTCTGGGTTGGCCATACCAAAGTTGCGGTACTGCCGCATTTTGGTATTTACGCCTTTTTGGTGGCCAATGATCATCACCGTTTGGCCATCTATGCTGGCTAAGCCGCCCACTATGGCTTTGTCGTCCTTTACTACGCGATCGCCGTGTAGTTCCGTAAACTTCTTGCACATCTGCTGAATGTAGTACAAGGTATAAGGGCGCTCAGGATGACGCGACAACTGTACTTTCTCCCAACCCGTCAGGTTGCTATAGATATCCTTGCGCGTATTCCTGATCTTTTGCTCAAGCTCGCGGATCATTTCTGATACGTCTACGTCGCCCTCCTCTCCTACCTGGCTGATCTTTTCTAATTGCTCGTAAAGCTTTTCCAGCGGTTTCTCAAATTCCAGGAATACCATACTTGTCAGCTTTTTATGCCCCGGCTTCCTGCCGGAGCGGGAGGACAAAGTTAGTACTTTGCAGCAAGTGAAGGCGGTTGATCCGTTTTTTTTAAACTTTTTTTCAAAAACACTTGCGCAGTATTGAAACCGCCTGTATATTTGCACTCGCTAAAGAACAATAGCGTTCTGGTAAGCAAACGGATCGGTAGTTCAGTCGGTTAGAATGCCGGCCTGTCACGCCGGAGGTCGCGGGTTCGAGTCCCGTCCGGTCCGCAAAAAGCCTTCTCTTCGGAGAGGGCTTTTTTGTTTTACACCCAGCGCTTTTCACTTACCGGATTGATGCCCATTGGGCAATGGGGCTGCACGCATCTTGGCTCAGAGAACGATAACCATCACGGTTGCCCGGGGCAGCGGTGGAAGCGGTATGGCCGACTTAAAGTGGTTTGCCTGACGGGCAAAATAC
>CAYOTJ010000119.1:1501-8936 GCA_964406855.1 uncultured Saprospiraceae bacterium | reverse complement strand
TGCCGGGGCCATACGCTGGCAGTGCCGCACCAATGCCGCCGGCAGCGCCTACCTACCCGAAGGGTTGGCGGGTAGCTTAGCGGTTTATTACGGAGGGCGCCAGTTGACAGACCGCTGGCCGGCTACCGAACTCGTACTTCCGATAACCTGTGATGCCGCAGCCGCCGATTCCGGCATTGACCTGGTGGTAGTCGTAGACGCCACGGGGTCGATGCAGCCGGCTATGGACTTTTTTCAACAACAACTCACCGTTTTGCTAAACGATCTGGAGGCAGGGGCGCCCGATCGGTCGTTTCGCACAGGAGCGCTGGTATACCGTGACTACGATGAGCGATTCCTCACCTTAGCCAGCCCGCTGAACGAGTCGGCAGCGGCGGCCGGGGCCCTGTTGTGCGCGCATCGGGCGGTAGGCGGCGGCGACGAGGCTGAACCCTTGGCGCAGGTACTCGACAGCCTGGCTCAGCTCAACTGGCGTCCTCAGGCCTTGGCGCGTATGGCGGTGCTGGTTACCGATGCGCCCGCCCGCGCTTCCATAGCCGCCGCTACAGCAGGGCTGGCCGCCCAAGGTATAGCCGTATTGGCCATAGGTGCGCCCGGCATAACCGACGATGCCTGGCATACCCTCGAAACCCTGGCCCGCCATACTGGCGGCGAGGCCCTGCGCCTGCCCGAGGGAGATATAGCCCAGGAGGCGCTGCGCGCCTTTCTGCTGGAGGCAGTACTCCGGCGGACTGCACTGCCGGCATGCAGCACGCCGGCTAAGCCCCATGCGGCAGGTGCTTTGGCGGCCTACCCCAACCCGGCCAGCCGGGAACTGACCCTGCAAATAAGCCAAACGCTGACCCAACTGGAGTTAGTCAATGCCCAGGGGCAGTTGGTGGAGGTCCTGCCCTGGAGGGAGCCGGGCAATTATACCTGGTCGGTAGCGACGCTGCCCGCCGGGCTGTACTACCTCGCCGGCATGGCAGAAGGGCAGGTTGTGCGATTACCTTTGGTACGGCAGTAGCTGCATGTTTGTTATCTTGGCGGCCAAAATAAGCAGCCATGCAATTGGGTCAGTGGAAAATATACTTATGGGCAGCCGCCTTGGCTACGGCATTAAGCAGCGCCTGCCAGACCGAAAACAAGCCGGAGAAGCCAACCGCCGCCGCTGTTCCGGCGGCGCCGGCAACAGCCCCCAAGCCTGCGCCAGCCGGCACGGATTTTACCTTTTACATCGGTAAGGGCTTTGGGCTGATCGACCGCGCTGCCACCCCTGCGCTGCTGCGCGAGCGCTACGGCGCCGGGTATGTCCGGGAAGACCTCGTAGACCTCCAGGAGGGCGAGCGCACCTTGGGTAGCATTGTCTTCCCCGGAACCCCCGACGCTGTAGAGATCATCTACGCCGATGGCGACAACCTGCGCGATGCCGTATTTGCCCGCATCAGAGGCGAGGGCAGCCAATGGAAAAGCCCCGAAGGCTTGCGCATCGGAGCCGGCTTAGCCGAGGTAGAAAAAATCAATGGTCGCCCTTTCTCTTTCTATGGATTTGAGTGGGACGGCAGCGGCATGGTGGCCGACTGGCTGGGCGGCAGGCTGTACTATGGGGTGTCTTTGCGCCTTGCGCCGGAAGGTGGAACGCCGGAGAAATTTCTGGGCGAAACCACCTGGAATAGCAACGACCCCGAGGTGCGAAAGCTCAACCTCAGGGTCGTTGAGATTATTCAGCGGCTCGATGCGGCCGAACTCAACTATCAGTAGGCCTAGTACAAATAGCCGTCTTTGGGCAATATGCATTCGGGCAACTCTTGTTCGCCCAACTGCTCCTTGAGGTCGCGCTCAATGGTGTTGCACAGGGCCGTCATGGGCACATCCATGAAGTTGTTTTCAAAGGGATCTTCATTGATTTCGCCTACGCGGTTCATCACCGAAAAAACAAATCCTACCAACCAACTGACGGGTATCAGGCCCGGGCCCATGTTCATGCGGAAAAAATCGCCGGTGAGGCAGAAGGGCAACAGGCATAAAAAGGCATATAAAAATAGCCTGGTAAAGTAGTGGTAGTTGCGTGGCAGGGGCGTGTTTTTGATGCGCTCGCAGGCGCCCTGCCCTACATTCAGGGCGGCTAAGTTGGGCTCCATGCTGATGTTGTCGAAGGCGCCCAATAATTCCTGCCGCATACCTTCTTTGATGCGCATGCCTTGATGCTGAAGCAATACATTGGGCTTGTTGTGCGCCTTCAGCAGTTGCCGGTATGCTTCCGGCGATAGCAGGTGAGCCAGTTCCTGCCATTGATCCTGCCGGCGCAGGTGCAACCGCAGCGCATGGGCAAAGGCAATCTGCCGGTACACCATTTCCCGTTTGTAGGCGGCTGCTTGTTCGGCCGAAACCTTCCCCGCCGTGAAGGCGTCGTCGGTGTTGGCTATCACCTGCCGGGCAAAGATGCGACTGTTATTGACGATGCCCCCCCATAGCGTGCGCGCTTCCCACCAGCGGCCATAGGCGCTCTGGTTGCGAAAGGCGATGAAGATGGCCAGCCCCGACCCCATGATGGCCGCTATGGAAAAAGGCAGGGCTATGGTCGCTATCTCCCAGCGGTAGAGCGCCCAGGCTAATAAACCAGCGCCTAAGCCCAGGGCTGTCTCCTTCCAGATATTGAAAAAGACGATCCGCAGATCAAAGTTCTTTTTGATAATCATAGGGGGCTATCGCTTGAGTAACTTAAAGGCGATTTCCCGGCCTTCGCCTTGGAACATAGCCAGGTTGATCCAGAAAAATGCAAACTGCTCCAGCAGCGTAAAGCGATCATTGCCGCCTATGTCATAGCAGGCGGCAAAGCCGGCATCAAGCGCCAATTGGCGCGCCAGGGCCTTGCCCCGAACCGAATCGCCGGCCATGAACATATCCGCCGCCCAGTCGCCGTAGCGGGGGTTTTCCATATTGTTGTAGCCCGTTGTGTTGAAGCACTTCACGACGTCGCGGGTGGCCGTATGCGCTAATATGGCATCGGCCGTATTAGCGAAACCGGCCGGGCCGCGGCCCATGACGATGTTCATGGCATCAATGATGACCTTGCCGGTTGTGTCGCCCAGCGATTCGGCTACCTCCGCGGCCGCCACAGCCGGGGTAGCCAGCAAAATCGCCTCGGCTTGTGCCACGGCCTGCGCTATCGGGTATACGCGGGTGTTGGGGTTGGCCGTCAACGCCTGCCCTTTGAAGTGTTGTTGGTCTTTTACGCCCAGCAGCACCTCATGGCCCCGCTGCGCCCAGGAGGTGGCCAAGGCGCCGCCCACATTACCCGTTCCAATGATGGCGATTTTCATAAATTGTTTTTGTTGAAGTATTTTTGATCTCTCCGATAAGATAGCCCAAAAAGGAGCCACGCATCGCGGGCGCGCACGCCCACGGGCACAACCCCCTCAAACTGCCGGCCATAAGTGACGTTGAACGCCAGCCCCCGCCACAGCGCCAACTCCAGCCCTGCATCTATCTGGGTGCGATGGTTGTTGGCTTCGGATAGGGCCGGCATCCAGTAGGCGTCATAATAAAGCCGGAATTTGCCCTGCGCCAGCGCATGCTGGCCGCTCAGGTAGGCGCTGGCGCGCCAAAAACGCAGTTTACGGCTGCCGTTGTAGCGCTCCTGGTTGAAGGCATCAACGGCAAAGAGCGTTTCTTCATACACCACATTCCCCGACAACTTAACCACATGGCCCGGCGCCCGGAGCGCCTGCCAGGTGAGTCCTAAGCCCGTGAAATACCGCCAGCGTATTTTCCGGCGAAAATTCCCGGAAACAAAAGCAATGGCATAGGGATACAGGCGGCGGTTGGGGCTAAAATATAAGAAGTTTCGGCTGAATAGGTCATTGTCGGCCTTGTTGTTGAAGAAAGCCTGGTACAAGCTGACGTTCTGCGACTTTAGCACCCAGTTGGGCGCCGGCATCGCCGACAGATCGAGCCTGGCGCGCAGCGCCAGCAATTCAACATTGCCCTTTTGGTAAACACCGCTGAAGCTCGCGCGCAACTGCAAGGCAAGGGTATCGCTCTCATTGATTTGGGCCCCGGCTCTGTGGCACACCAGCATACCCAACAGCAGGCCGCCTGAAATGAGCATGTTCTTTATAAGACCAGTAAGGAGCATTGCATCCATATCAATCGGTTTTGTTTTCCCGCGGATGTGCGCAACCGACCAGCTACCGGCTGCGCACATCCGTAGGAAAAGGCAGTTAACCCAGCGCCGCTACCACCAGCTCAGCCGCCGCAGCGCCGCTGTTTTGCTGCTGCCCCGTGATGAGGTTGCCATCCTGAATGGCATACGACGAAAACGGCGCCGCTACTTTAAAGGTGGTACCCGACAGCTTGCGCGCCTCCGACTCAATGCGGTAAGGCTGTATTTTCATACCCACAGCCTGATCGGCAAACTCCTCCTCGGCATCGGCAAAACCCGTCCAGGTTTTACCCGCTACAATCAGACTGCCATCCGACTTTTTGGCTTCCAGCAACAGCGTTGTGCTGTGGCAAACGGCGGCGCTGGGCTTGCCCGACTCATAAAAGCCGGCAAACAGCCCTTCGAGCTCCTTATTTCCCCGGAAGGTATACATGGGCCCCTGGCCGCCGACCAAAAAAATGGCCGCATAGTCGGCCGGATTAACTTCCGTGAGCTTGCGGGTGTTGGCCAGCATATCGTTAAACCACGACTGTTGCATATAGCCCAGCGAAATGACGTCGTGAGCGCTATAACCGCTGGCGTCGGCCGGGTTGCTGTAAGCGTCCATTTGCAGCGCGCCGCCCTCGGTACTTACCAACTCCACCTCATAGCCCGCCTCCTGAAATACCCGCAGAGGGTGTGTGAGTTCGGCCGCCCAGAAGCCAATGGGCCAGCCCGTTTGGGCAGATACCGCCGGGCTGCTGGCCACCATCAGAATTTTACCCCGGCTGGGCATGCCGTGAGCATGTACGTAAGCTTGCTTTTCAATTGTAGTAGACATCTCGATTGATTTTAGTTCTATATGATCAGATGCTGCAAAAATGCAGGTACTATACAGTCAAAATCAAGAGTACTACTCAAAAGTGCGATACACACAAAAAAGTAAGTATAGATAAAATAAAAGGTATGGCTATCTTTGTAGCTCAACCCAACTGCTGCTATGCCCGAATTTTTGCACAACGGCAAGATATACTACAACCCCGTCGAATTTGCCATGGACAAAATTGGCGGTACCTGGAAGATGCCCATCCTGTGGCGCCTCCAGGATAAAGTGCTCCGCTACAGCGAGCTCAAGCGCGCCTTGCCGCGCATATCCGATAAAATGCTCACCACCCAACTGCGCGAACTGGAAGAAGACGGCTTCATCCAACGCGCCGTATACGCCGTAGTGCCGCCCCGCACGGAGTATAGCCTCACGCCCCGCGGGCAGGGGGCCATCCCCATCATCAACCGCATTCGGGAGTATGGCCTGATGCTGATGCAGGAAGCCGGAATAGGCGAGTAAGTTTTTTTTAGGGCGTATCCCCGCGCGCGAGGCAGTAGCCGGCGCCCGAGGGCGCAACAGGCGGGTATGAGGCGCGCGGGGTCGGGCTGTACGCTCTTATGGGGCTGCCAGGCTCTGGTTGGCCGGGCCTTCTTTGGGGGGCAGCCCCATACCGCTCCCATCCCTTACGCGGGCATCAACCTCTGCAATCTTCTCCCAAACCAAGATTTATGCGTCTTAGCCTGGAGAGCTGCACAAATGCTCCAGCGCCAGTTCCAGCCGGGCCTCTCCCAAGCCCTCTACGATCTGGAATGGGCGACCCAGCCGATTGAGCAGCAGCCGATAACGCTCGAAGAGGGCCAGCCGTATCGCAGGGTCGGGCGCCTCGCGCAGCGGGTCGGGCTCCCACGGGATGTCGGGATAACAGAGGAGGGTGAAGTGGTAGGGGCGGCGCAGCAGTTCGCGGGCGATTGCCGGCGCTACATCGCCGAAGCGCACCTCGCTCCAGATGTAGATGACCTCCGGGCCGGTATCGCAAAACAGATAACGGGGCAGAGCGAGGGCGCGCTCGTCTTCCGACAGGCACTGGCCCTGCATGATGGCTGCAAGGTCGCGGGCCTCATAGGGGCGGCTTAAGCTGTTGAGATAAATGCGGGCGTACTCGGGCGCCCATTCGGCGCCGGGTATAGCGCCGGCTAAGCGCTCAGAAAGCCAACTTTTCCCGGAAGACTCCGGCCCGGTGATGAGAATTTTTTGCATTATGCGTTCAAAATAAAACCGTCTTTTCGCTCAATCGTTTTGGTAGATATGGAGGCTGCTCAGGGTTGTACAGCGGCTTTGTACAGCGGCGCCCCATGCTTGATATACGGCCTGCCCACATGCAGCGTAAACATCATTTTAGCCAAATACGTTCATGCACGACATCGAACCATACTACTACTGGCGCGAAGAGTATACTGCGGCCGAAGACCGACGGTCGCCGTTTTATGGCCGACGCAACAGCGAGACCCACTTCACGCATAAGATTTACAACTACTACATTCATCCTCAATGGGATGCGTTTGGTTCCAGTACTTTGTACGGCAAGCTGTTGTTTGCCGATTACGAGGAAAACTACGCCATCCTTGAGCTGATAGGCGAGTGGAACGATTGCCTCCACAACGATGTCATGTACCTCAAGCGCTACGTCATAGACCCCCTGGTGCGGGAGGGCATCTATAAGTTTATTCTCATCTGCGAGCATGTGCTCAATTTTCACGGCGATGACGACAGTTACTACGAGGAGTGGTACGAAGACGTAAGCGAGGAGCAGGGCTGGGTTGTGTTGCTCAATACCCTGGAGCACGTTTGCGACGAGCTTAAAGATACCCGTCTGCACCACTACCTGCACTTTGGCAAGGTATTTAACGGCATCAACTGGCGGCCCCATAAGCCCGAGCGCATTTATGAAGCCATTGAGGGCTTGGTGCAAACGGGCACGCGCCGGCTCTACTGAGCCGCAGCCAGCAACTCGGCCAATACGCCTTCTTTGAGCGAAAATGCCGAAACGGTAAGCTCTTCGATTCCGGCCATCTCCAGTATGGTATCTACCAGCACCAAGGCTACGGCTATCATATCGACCCGATCGGAGGGAATACCCGGCATGGCGGCCCGCTGTGCCAGGGTAGCCGAACTGACCTCACGGGAAAAGGGATGATAGCGCGCCAGGTCGATCCGGCTGGCATGGGGTGTGAGGCGGGCCGTGCTGAGCAGGGCTTCAATGACGTCGAAGGTGCCTGCGACGCCCACCAAGCGGGTCGCAGGGTAGCGGGCCAGCGCAATGGCTAAAGGCGCCAGGGTGGAGCGCAGGAAAAGCAACAGTTGCTCGCGCTCCTGAGCGCTGAGGGGGTCGCTTTGGTGAAAGTTGCGGTAGAGCACAGCTACGCCCACAGGAAAGCTCTCGGCCCAGTATACCTGCCGCTCGTCGGCGATGATGAACTCCACGCTGC
>CAYOTJ010000119.1:0-1491 GCA_964406855.1 uncultured Saprospiraceae bacterium | reverse complement strand
CCATCACCAGATGCCGGTCGGCAGCATAGTTGCCCAGCGCCAGACTTACGCCCTGATAAATGAGCCGGGCTTCTTCGCGCCCATCGATAAGTTCTATGGAAATGCCGGTTTCGGCCAGCACCGTCTGGAGAAATTCTGCGCCGTTTTCGGCTGTGCGTAAGGCGGCCGTACCCAAGGCGCGCACCTGGCTCACCTGCAGATTGCGGATGTGGCCTGCGAAGCGACGCAGGGTGTCGAGGCCCCGGGCAAAAGGAGCCTCCCCAATGCGCTGTATGCCATTTTCGGCCAGTTTGATAAAAGCCCGGTCGCGCAGCACCTCGGTAGAATGCCCCTCCTCATGCGGTTCGGCAATGAGTAGGTGAAACGTGTTGGTGCCCAGGTCAATGACGGCGAGGCGGGGCTTCGGATTCGGTTCGTGCATAGCTTACTGGCCCATCAGTTGTTTGAAGATGTTCTGGTAGAACTTAAATCCGTTTTCCGTCATCATGTTGGCGTAGGCATGTTTGCCATCCTGAAGGAAGAGGTAATAAACACAACCTTCGCCAATGATCAGGTCGGCTTCTTCCACATTTTTTCCATCCACCTGAAAGAACACCCGGCCAATGGGCTGGCAACCCGGCTTGATGTTGGCCTGCTCGATGGCGATGCCGGCAACGGTGCTTTTTATGGCCGAGGGCTCATCCTGGCTCATGGCAAAGTCGAAGTTAAAAAAAACGAAGTCGATGTAGTCGCACTTGTCGTAGAGGGCTTGTATACGCTCTTTGGGCAGGGCCGGGTAAAGGGGGCCGCTGTTGGCGGTATTCTGGTCGGCAGGCGTAGTGGTGGGCGGCGTTGCAGCCACAGATGCCTCCGTGGCGGGCGCCGGGGTATTGCCACAGCTCCATACGCCAATGGCTAAGGCCAGGTAAAGAATGAATCGCATCATGAGATAGAATATTTTGTGATTTATGGGGTAAAAATAGCGCTTTATTCGCCAGGTTCTACCCGCACCTCCCAAAAGCTGTCGGGTTGCAGATAGGTCTGGGCCAGTTGTTGTAAGTTTTCGGCCGTTATGTTTCGGGTTGTTTCCACCATCTGCGAGAAAGCGGCAAGCGGTAGCTGGTCGGCCAGCAGGGTTTTGAGCAGCTCTGCCGTATTGAAGGGGCCGTCGACCATAGTGAGGTAAGTGCCCAACAAGTAATTTTTGAGCATATCCAGCTCGTCGGCGAGGATGGGTTGTTTGCGCAGCAGGGCCAGCTCGCGGTAGATTTCGGCTAAGGTATCGTTGGCAGCCTCGTGGGCTACCTCGCATTCCACGTACCAGCAGCCATCGTAGAGCATAGGGTCGAAAGAACTTTCGATGTTATAAGTGTATCCTTTGTCTTCGCGGATGTTCATCATCAGTCTGCTGCCGAAGTAGCCCCCCACCAGGGTATCGAGGATGTAGAAGGCGTCGGCGTCGGGGTGGCGTCGGCTGAAGAGCTGTTTGCCGATGCGCAGAGAGGTTTGCCA
>CAYOTJ010000118.1:0-8956 GCA_964406855.1 uncultured Saprospiraceae bacterium | reverse complement strand
ATCAACGACAACATTCCCATTGTATGCGCTACCATTGCTTTTGGTATGGGCATCGACAAAAGCAATGTGCGTTGGGTCATTCATTACAACCTGCCCAAAAACATTGAAAATTACTATCAGGAAATCGGTCGGGCGGGTCGCGACGGATCGCCGGCTCAGACCCTCCTTTTTTACAGTTATCAGGATGTGAGCACCCTCACCGACATCATCACCGGCAATGGGGGCGGCAATGCCGAGGTACAGCTTGCCAAGCTCGACCGCATGAGGCAGTATGCCGAAGCGCTCACCTGTCGGCGCAGGCTACTGCTCAATTACTTCAATGAAAACCTCACCCAAAACTGCGGTAATTGTGATATTTGCCGCAACCCGCCCCAATCGTTCGATGGCACGGAGGCGGCTCAAAAAGCCCTCTCAGCGGTAGCCCGGCTGCGGCAGGAAGTAGGTATGACTATGCTTATTGACGTATTGAGGGGGTCGGCCAAAAAGGAAATCTTTGAACGTGGCTACGAACGCATCAAAACCTATGGCGCCGGCCGCGACCTTTCGGGGGGCGAGTGGCAAAACTATCTGTTACAACTCATTGACCTGGGCTTCCTCCAAATCGCCCACGACCGCCACGGCGCCCTGCAACTCACTCCAGCCAGCGAACAACTGCTTTTTGGTGGCGCCCGGGTACAATTGGTGCGCTTAGCTACCGTACGCGAGCGCCAGCAGGCTGAGAAAGAGCGGGCCAAGGCTTCTCCCGCTCCCGGCGCCCGCGAGCGGGTGCGCGATGAGCTCTTCGAGCATTTGCGCCAATTGCGGAAGCGTTTAGCTCAGGAGCAAGGTGTTCCTCCCTACCTTATCTTTAGTGATGCCACTTTAGAGGAAATGGCCGCCCAGCGCCCAGCTACGGCCTCCGCCCTTAAAGCCGTCAGCGGGGTAGGCGAGCGCAAATTAGCGCAATACGGCAATGATTTCCTTGATGCTATTCTTTCCTTCCTCGGCGAGCGCGGCCAGGCGCCCGAGATGGCGCCCCATCGCCTCACTTATGCTTTGTTTCAACAACAGGGTATGAGCCCCCAGCAAACGGCCCTTAAGCGCGAGCTTCCTTTGAGCACCATTTATGCCCACCTGGCCATCTGTTACGAGTCGGGCGATCCCCTCGATCTGGCCCGCCTCATGCCGCTGGCTCAGCTCGATCAGGTGCAGCAAAGTACGCGCTATCTGCGCGAAGGTTATGGCATCAACGACATTTACGAATACCTTGACGGGGCTGTTGAAAAGCACCACATCCGGCTGGCTTTAGCCCACTTCAAAGTAAAAGGGCGGAGATGAGACCCCATATTGCCAACCTCTGTTTCGTGTTTTTTTACAGGAGAGGAATGATGCGAAGCCTGATGTTGATATGCTGAATCGCCCCATGCCCAGCCTACTAAACATTAACCTTTAGTAGCTGCCCCAATCGCTTCAGCGCATCCTCTGCTTTATCGTCTTTTTCTTCGGCTGCGCCCCCTGCCTCCATCCAGGATACAAATGCATTCTGGCATTTCCAAAGCTCTACCTGAATGCCCAGTTCTGCCAGTAGCTCCAGTAGTTGAATAAGCTTGTGGAGTTGAGCGGTGGAGGCCCCTCCGTGCAGGCGGGCGACCTCCTGTTGCAGGCGCTCGCCGGCGGCTAACTGGAGGGCGGCGGGCTCGCTGAGGCTTACGCTCCACTTTTTAAACTCTCGCACCAAACGTTGCAGCTCGCGCAGGTGTAGCTCGGGACTTTGCAGGAAGAGGTGGAAATCGCGATTGAGTACAAAGGCAATGGTAGTGAGGTAGGGCTGAGGGAGGGGTATGCTGGCATTGAGCATACTGGTCATCAGTTGGTAGTTGTTGTTGTAGATGCTGCGGAAGTCGCTCTCGGCCTGCTCTAAACTTTTACCAACGATCATTTGCAATACCTTGCGCTGTTCGTCGCGGAAGAGGTGTTGAATGCTGTAGCGATCCTTGCCGAGGTAATCCTCCATGATACCGATGACCAAACTGAGGTCCGGCTGTTGGAAGGCCGTCGTCATGGCTTTTGCCATATCTTCATAGCGCTCGCGGGAGAGCTCTACATTGATTTTACCCACTACGTTTTGCTGGCCTAAGTGGAGGGCTGCAAAGGTAAACTGCCGGCGGCTGAGCGTCAGCCGCGACTCCGTAAATACCCGGCCAAAAACTAAGCACTGCTCGCCGGCTTCCAATTTTTCAAAGGCTTCGCTTTCTATCCGATAGTTAAATACTTGAAGTATCTGCGTTGCCGGCTCAAAAATAGATGCCACGGCAAAGTGCATAGCTACCCGTTCGAGGTCGATACGGGCGGGCATTACGTTTTTGCGATAGCTTTCGGCGCCGTTGGCGTATACATTGCTGGGCGCCGCTTCTAAGCGTTTCACAAAGGCTTCGTGCAGGTTCAGCCCGCCCACCTGTTGTGCGTAGTGGATGGCCCGGTTGGCATACTGGAGAATCTGATCGGTTTCCAAGCCCGAAATTTCATCAAAAAACCAACCGCAAGAGGTATACATCAGCAGGGCATGGCGTTGCATCTCCAGTAGCCGAAGCAGGCGGGTGCGCTGCTCTGTTTCGGTAGCGCGCGGAGCGTGATCGGCAAAAAAGCGCCCGACATTTTCTTCGGAACGGTCGAGGATGAGGGAGATATAGGCATCCCGCAGCGCCCAGGGATCGGCTACCAGTTTGCCTGCTTCACGCTCGTATATGGGCGCCAGCAGGTCGCGCAGCCAGTCGAGGGTTTCGCGCAAGGGAGCGCGCCAGTTTTGCCGCCAACCCGGCCTTCCTCCCGAATTGCAGCCGCAGTCGGAGCGCCATCGTTCGACGCCATGCACACAACTCCAGGAGCTGCGCTCGTGTATCTGCGCCTCCCATTCGGGGGGGAAGCTTTCTAAAAACGCTCCGTATACCGTCAGCGCTATGTTTGGTTGCCGTTCAATGTGATCAAGACAGTCGGCTAAAGCCATCTCACCTTTGCGGTGGTGGTGGCCGTAGCTTTCCCCGTCGGTAGCAATATGGGCCAATTGAATGGCCTCGCTGCTGTCGAGGGTACTCATGATGCGGTGGGCAAAAAATTTACCGTCATTGAGCAAACCTTCAAAGGCTACGGCCTGAGATACGTTGCCATCGTAAAAAAACAAGTCGACGTATCGCCCGCTGGGCAGGTTGCAGCGGTAGGCGCGGCGCGGATCGACGGCGCCGCCCACTTCCTGCCAGTTGTCGCTGCCCGTTTTGCGCACAGCCTTAGCCTGGCGGGGCGCCAGTACCGTAAAAGCAATCCCTTCGGCCGCCAGGGCTTCCAAGGTAGCTATATCGGCGGCCGTTTCAGCCAGCCACATGCCCTCCGGGCGGCGGCCAAAACGGTGAACAAAGTCGCTGATGCCCCAGCGAATTTGCGTCAGCCGGTCGCGCTCATTGGCCAGCGGCATGATGATGTGGTTGTACACCTGGGCTAAGGCCGAACCATGGCCTCCAAAGCGGGCGCAACTGTTGGCATCGGCGTCCAATATGGCCTGGTAGGTGACAGGGTCGGCCTCCTGCATCCACGAAAGCAGGGTCGGGCCCATGTTAAAACTGATGCGCTCGTAGTTGTTCACGATCTTCATGATATAGCCCTCCCGATTGAGTATGCGGGCGGCGGCGTTGGGCGCGTAGCACTCAAAGTTGATGCGCTCATTCCAGTCGTGAAAGGGGGAGGCGCTGTCTTGCTTTTCTACCGTCTCTAACCAGGCGTTCTCCCGGGGCGGCTGGTAAAAGTGGCCGTGGATGCAGACGTATTTCTTAGGATGGCTCATGCGAATGGTTAACTTGCTACAACCTCTGTTGGGGTACGGAGCAAAAATAGCGCTCTAAATGGAAAACCGGGCCTTTTATCCATAAAGGAAGTCATTTGATATAAAAATTAGCCCTTTCCAAAGTCAAAATGGGTACGTTTGTCGACATGTTTTAAATCACTCGGCTATGAAAAAGAAATTGACTGGTTTTACCTTGATCTTCTGTCTGTTGACAGTCGGCATTCTATCCGCCCAATCGGCCATCTGGTCGCTCGAACAGTGCGTTAACTATGCACTCGAAAACAACCTCCAGATGAAGCAGGCAGAGCTAACCCTCCGCAACGCCGAACTCACAGTTCGGCAAAATCAGCTCAGTCGCCTGCCCAACGTCAACGGCCAAAGCAACCTCGGCTTTCAGTTTGGTCGTACCGTCGACCCCACTACCAACGCCTTTAATACGGAGCGCATCGCCTTTAACAGCTTCTCCGTTAATGCCGGCGTTACCCTCTTCGACGGCAGCCGCATCAACAATATGGTTGAGCAATCCAAACTCGACCTTCAGGCCGCTCAAATGGACGCTCAAGCCTCTGCCAACGACATCGCTTTGCTGGTAGCCAATACCTATCTCACCATACTGATGGCCGAAGAGCAGCGCCAGAATACCGAACGGCAGCTTGAACTCACCCGCGCCCAACTTGCACAGGTGCAATCCTTCATTCGCAGTGGCGCCCGCCCCGACAATGACCGATACGAGATAGAAGCCACCCTGGCCCGCAACGAGCAGGTGCTCATCGAAGCCCAAAATCTCGTAACCATAAACTACCTCAGCCTCAAGCAACTCCTCCAGCTCGACCCCGGCGCCGATATCAAAATACAGGCTCCTGCCGTAGCCCTGCCCGAAGAAGTTTTTGTACAAATCTACAACCTCGAAGAAGTATACGCCGCTGCATTGCAAACCCAGCCTCAAATTCGTGCGGCCGAATTCCGCCTCGAAAGCGCCGCCGTGGGCGAAGACCTGTCTCGGGCGTCCCTTTGGCCTACGCTATCGGCTTTTGGCAGCCTTAGCACCAGTTATTCGAGCGCGTCGCGGGATTTTCTCAATCCCAATACCGAAAATGCCGTCACCGTGGCCAACCCGCCCCAAACCATACTTGTCAATGATACCGAGGTAACCATCACCACCTTTAGTCAGGAAGGTATTGAGTTTCCCCGTATCGACTATTTTGACCAGATCAACAACAACTTTGGCCAGAGTTTAGGCCTTAGCCTCAGCGTGCCCATCTACAACAACCACCGCACCCGCACCGCCATCGAACGCGCACGCATCAATTCCCTTACGGCCAACGTACAGCGCCAGCAGCAACGCGACCAGCTAAAGACCAACGTACAACAGTCTATCACCAACTTTTTAGCCTCGCGCGAAAACTACCGCGCCGCCCAGCGCAGCCTCGATGCCGCCCAGGTGGCCTACGACGTAGCCAACCGCCGGTATAGCCTTGGCGGCGCCAATAACTTCGAGCTTACCACAGCCGCCAATAGTCTCGACCGCGCCCGCACTGAACTGAGCCGCGCTAAGTACCAGCTCATATTCAACTGGAAGGTGGTCGACTTTTACCTTGGCAAGCCTATAAAATTGTAAAAACTACCCTCGTTTCACATACCAACCGACTAAAAAACAAATAACATGGCACAGCGCAAGCGCCGGATTTGGCTTTATGTTTTATTAGGCGTTGCCATCATCGCCATTGCAGGGGCTATCGCCACCCGCAATGACGCCGATGCCGGCATCAAAGTCTTCACTGAAGATGCCGCCAAACGCGATATTCAGGAAACCGTAACAGCCAGCGGCAAAGTCTTCCCCAAGCTCGAAGTAAAGATTAGCTCCGATGTCTCGGGCGAGGTCGTCGAGCTCTACGTTGAAGAAGGCGACTCGGTGGTAGCGGGCCAGGTGCTGGCCAAAATTGACCCCGACGCCTACCAGTCGCAGGTAGAGCGCGGCGCGGCCGGCGTCAATGCCGCCAAAGCCCAGCAGGCCAATTCCCGCGCCCAGATCGAAACGCTGCGCGCCCAGAAAGAACAAACCATCGCCCAGCTCGAAAATGCCCGTGAAATACATCAGCGCAATGAGCAACTTCGCAAAGATGGGATGATATCGGAAGCCGATTTCCAGGCTTCGCAAGCCAACCTCCGCGCTTTGGAAGCCAATGTCAGGGCTGCCGATGCCAACATCCGCTCTGCCGAAGAAACGGCCCGCTCGGCAGGTTTTAACGTACAAAGCTCCGAAGCTACCCTCAATGAGTTGCGCACCAGCCTTCGCCGTACCACCATCGTTGCGCCCATGAGCGGCATCATCTCCCTGCTCAATGTCGAAAAGGGAGAACGTGTAGTGGGAACCCTCCAGATGACCGGCACCGAGTTGATGCGCATCGCCAATCTGTCTGAGATGGAAGTGCGGGTCGAAGTTAGCGAAAACGACATTCCCCGCGTCAAATTGGGCGATAAAGCCGAAATTGAAATCGACGCCTACTTAGGGCGCAAGTTCATAGGTACCGTCACCCAGATTGCCAACTCCTCCACCACGGCCGCCCTCAGCGCCAATACCCTTACTTCCGATCAGGTGACCAACTTCGAGGTGCGCATCGAAATCAATCCGGCTTCCTATGCCGACCTCGTAACGCCCAAGAAGCGCTACCCCTTCCGCCCCGGTATGTCGGCATCGGTAGAGGTGTTCACCCGCAAGGAGAGCCAGGTCGTCAGCGTACCCATACAGTCGGTAGCTACCCGCGAGCAGGGCAAAAATAAAACCGGCGCCCAAAAAGAAGCCGAAAACCCAACCGCTGAAGAAGGCCTACGCAAAGATCTCATCGAGGTTGTCTTTGTCATAGCCGGCGACAGCGTACTACAACTGCCCGTCGTCACCGGCGTACAAGACGATGAGTACATCCAGATCGTCAAAGGGCTCACCCCCGGCCAAAAGATCGTCAAGGGCCCCTACGACGCCGTAGCCCGCGAGCTTGAGCAGGGCAAAAAAGTAACCGTCACCGACGAGGATACCTTCTACAGCGAGGCCAAAAACCAATAACCCCCCCAAGCCCAATGGCCTATCTGCGCGAAGCTTGTGTAGAAACCCCCGAGCAAGCGCTGGCGGCACAGCGCCAAGGCGCCGATCGGCTCGAATACTGCGCCGACCTCTCCGTAGGCGGCATAACGCCCCCCTGGGGCCAAATAGAGCACATCCTGACCAGCATGCGCATTCCCGTCAGATTTATGCTCAGGCCCCGGGGGGGCAATTTTTTTTACAACCCCGCCGAGCGCGCTGCCCTGCTCAATCAGGCGCGTCGCTATGCTGCCCTTGGCGCCGCCCACATCGTCACCGGCGCCCTGGCCTCCGACGGCCGCCTCGACCTCTCGCTTATCCATGAATTGTTAGACATCTGCCCCGACTGGGGCATCACCATCCATAAAGTGATAGATGAAAGCGTCGACCCCGTCGCCGACGTTGGGCGCTTGGCAGCCCTACCCGCGCGCCTTAGCATACTCAGCAGCGGCGGCGCGCCCACGGCTTTCGAGGGCTTGCCCCAACTCCGCCAACTGCTGGCCGCCTCAGGTACCGCCATTGAGCTCGTCGCCTGCGGCAAGGTCACGCACATCAACCTCCCCGAGCTGCACGCCCAACTCGGCGCTCCGGCCTACCACGGCCGCCTCATCGTAGGGGCGCTACCCGCCTGATCTCCTTTTTTAGTAAGGTTGTTTTTTTTGGGCCCCGCCGCATAGCATCTACCTGATTAAGCATCTTGCGCGGCGCCGGGTGTTCCGCTATTATGCCCTCCCTTAGGGTCGGGCATACCGCTGCACCCCCTGGTCCATTGGCGAGCGCTTTGGGTTTTAGTGGCCGGGGCATAACGCTCTGATCAGCAGTGCGCCATGCTCCGGCCACAAAGACGCTAAGCTTCCATAAAAGGATAGCGATAGTCGGTAGGCGATACAAAGTTTTCCTTGATGGCCCTGGGGCTCACCCAGCGGTAGAGGTTGAGCACCGAGCCGGCTTTGTCGTTGGTGCCCGAACCGCGGGCTCCGCCGAAGGGCTGTTGGCCCACTACAGCCCCCGTGGGTTTGTCGTTGATGTAGAAGTTGCCGGCTGCGTTGCGCAGGCGCTCGGCGGCCTCTACAATGGCTGTGCGCTCGCGGGCAAATACCGCTCCGGTGAGCGCATAGGGCGAAGTGCTGTCGATGAGCGAGAGGGTAGCATCCCAGGCTTCATCTTCATATACGTAGATGGTGAGCACCGGGCCAAAGATTTCCTCTTCCATGGTGCGGTAATGCGGGTCGGTTACCAGCAGCACCGTGGGTTCAATGAAATAGCCCACCGACTTGTCGTAATGCCCGCCGGCTACAATTTCCACGCCGGGGTCTTTTTTGGCCTCGGCAATGTAGTTGCTTATCTTATCGAAGGCGCGTTCGTCGATGACGGCCGTGACAAAGTTGGTGAAATCTTCGGGCGAGCCCATCTTTACAGTAGCTAAGTCGCGCACTAAGCCCTCGCGCACGCCCGCCCACAGGCTGCGCGGAATGTAGGCGCGGGAGGCTGCCGAACACTTTTGCCCCTGAAATTCAAAGGCGCCGCGCACCAGAGCCGTCACTACTTCCTGAACGCCGGCCGAGGGGTGGGCCAGTACAAAGTCTTTGCCTCCCGTTTCGCCCACGATGCGGGGGTAGGTTTTGTATTTGGCTATGTTTTTGCCGATAAGACCCCATAGCGACTGGAATACCTTGGTGCTGCCCGTGAAGTGCAGCCCGGCGAAGTCGGGGTGGCTGAATACGATATCGCCGGCGGCGGGGCCGTCGGCGTATACTAAGTTGATGACGCCGGCAGGCAGCCCGGCGGCATGCAAGACCTCCATGATGACGGCGGCGGAGAAAATTTGCGTTTCAGCGGGTTTCCATACCACGGTATTGCCCATGAGCGCCGGCGCTGCGGGCAGGTTGCCGGCAATAGAGGTAAAGTTGAAGGGGGTAATGGCAAAGACGAAGCCCTCCAAGGCCCGGTATTCCATGCGGTTCCAGTTGAGGGGCACGCTGTTGGGCTGGGTGGCGTAGATATCCGTCATGTATTGCACATTGAAGCGGAAGAAGTCGCAAAGTTCAGCTACAGCGTCGATTTCAGCC
>CAYOTJ010000117.1:0-9044 GCA_964406855.1 uncultured Saprospiraceae bacterium | reverse complement strand
CGCCGCGCAGGATGTCTGAATAAGTAGATGTTATGCGGCGGGGCCCAAAAAAAATAAAATGTTTTTTAAGTAAAAATTTTTTTTTTTTTATTTTAATAAATAACTTTGCTACCGGGAAGGGTCCGGGCAGGGCCTTATTTTACGCCTTCATTCCTTTTTGCGCCGAAACCGTCTTGTTTCTGAACTTTCGTTCCCACTTTTTACCACTGCCTAAGGCAGCCGATGAGATGGCTGAAATGAATTAAAAGAGAAAGGAAGGGGTGGGGTAGGGGCGAATGTGTTGTTTTTATTTGCAATAAAGTGATGATTTTGACATCTTTTTGCATAAAAACATAGGGAACGGCCGCTTAAATGCGGTATGTGGAAAAAAAGTTATAAAAAAAGGTGGGTAAAAGTGGTAATTTGTGTCAAAAGGTATTACTTTTGAACACGAATTATAGGCGTATACTATGTTTAAGCAATTATTGGGCGAGTACGATGTACGGCTGGACCCCAAAGGGAGGTTCCGCATGCCTAGTGGTTTGCTTGGACAATTGGGGGACTGGCAGCAGGGGAAGTTCATTTTGAACCGAGGTTTTGAGAAGTGCTTGGTGCTGTACCCCGAGCCGGTATGGCAGGGGATAGCGGCCGAGGTAGACCAGTTGAACCTGTACAATAAGCAGAATCGCGATTTTGCGCGCTACTTTTTCAGGGGGGCGCAGGAGGTGACGTTGGATGCCGCTGAGCGCATTTTGCTGCCGAAGCGATTGGTAGAATACGCCGGTATTGACAAAGACTTGATTCTGACCGCTTATGGCGGCCGGATTGAAATATGGGCGCTGGAGGAATACGAGCGTATGTTGGCTGAAGAGCCGGCTGATTTCTCGCAGTTGGCCAATGAGGTGCTGGGTAAAGTTCAACAACCCAAAACAGAGGAGTAATGAGCTACCACGTACCGGTATTGGCTGAAGCCTGCTTAGACTTGCTGAACATAGCGCCGGATGGGGCGTACGTCGACGTTACCTTCGGGGGCGGCGGCCACAGCCGGATGATATTGGAGAGATTGGGCGCCAACGGGCGTCTGATTGTTTTTGACCAGGATGAAGATGCGCAGGCCAATGTGCCGGAAGATCCGCGATTGGTGTTTGTGCCGGCCAATTTCAGGTATCTTCAGCGCTACCTGAGGCTTTACGGCCTGAAGCAGGTAGACGGGGTGCTGGCGGACTTGGGGGTTTCTTCCCATCAGTTTGACGAAGGGGAGCGCGGTTTTTCCTTTCGCTTTGACGCGCCTTTGGACATGCGCATGGATCAGTCGCAGGACGTATCGGCGGCCGATGTGCTGGCCCGCTACGATGCCGACGCCTTGCAGCGCATCTTAGGCGAGTACGGGGAGGTGCGCAATGCGCGCACGCTGGCGCACCACTTGGTAGAAGCGCGCAATTCGCGGAGCATAACCACCATTGGCGATATGCTGGCGGCCATAGATCCCTTAGTGCGGGGGCCGCGGCACCGCTACTTAGCGCAGGTGTTTCAGGCTTTGCGCATTGAAGTGAACGACGAAATGGGCGCTTTAGCGGAGATGCTTACGCAGGCTACGCAGGCGCTTCGCCCGGGCGGTCGGTTGGTGGTGCTTTCGTATCACTCGCTGGAGGACCGCATGGTGAAGAATATACTTAAAACAGGCAACCCGGAAGGGGAGGTGGAGCAGGATTTTTATGGCCACATCTCCCGCCCGTATCGGTTGGTGACGAAAAAGCCGCTGCTACCCGGCGCGGAGGAGATCGGGCAAAACTCGCGGGCGCGCAGCGCCAAGCTCAGAGCGGGCGAGCGCTTGGCCGATGACCCTCAACGGTAGCAAAACAGGGCTAAAGCCCGAGGATGTGATGGTTTTTTGTGATGTATCAGGTAATGGAAAAACATGGCAAAGAAAACCTTCTGGGACAACGTCGCAGGTTTCCAGATTTCTGAGTGGATACTCAAGAACCTGGGATTTACTGCCTTTTTGGGTGTGCTGGCTATTGTCTATATCGCCAATGCGCACCAGGCCGAAGGCAACGTTCGGCAGATACAGGAGCTTCAGCGCGAGGTGCGGGAGCTCCGTTGGCGTTACATGTCCCTCCAATCCGAGAATATGTTTAACAGCCTCCGTTCGGAGGTGGTGGATAAAGTTCGGGACGACGGTTTGCAACTGCACCGCGGCGCCCCGAAGAAGATATTGGTGAGCCAAGACAGCGAATATTAATATGGACATCAAGAACGAAGTCCTTTATCGGGTTTATTTTCTGCTGTTTGCGGTGTTTATGCCCATAGCAGGATTGCTGGTGTACGGCACCATCAATATCGCCGTTGTAGAAGGCGAGCGCTGGCGCGGTCAGGGTGAAGCCAACTATGTGGACGAGCGCACCATAGAGCCGGAGCGGGGCAACATCTTTGCGGCCGACGGCAGCCTGCTGGCTACGTCGGTGCCTTATTTCGACTTGTATTTTGATCCATTTGCGGCTTCGCAGGAGGATTATGAAAAATATATGGATACCCTGGCGCATTGTATGGCCACCTATGTGGATCCTACCTATACCGTGGGCGGCTATGTGGAATACCTGAAGCAGTTGCGGGATACCACCAATGGCAAGCGCCGGAACGTGCTCATTAAGAAAGGGGTAGCCTTCGAGGAAAAGTACCGCATTGAGCAGTTTCCGCTGTTCAATCTGGGGCAATTCAGGGGCGGCCTCATTGCCAGAAAAGCCAGCGAACGCAAGCGTCCCTTTGGGCTGTTGGCGCGCCGCACCATTGGCTATAACCGGGCAGATAACCGTCCCATAGGCTTGGAGGGGAGTTTTGACGAGGTGCTGCGCGGCGAGCCGGGCTCGCAATTTATGATCAAGGTAGACCCCCGCAACGACTTGTGGATACCTATGGAAGACCTGACGGTAGTGGAGCCCCGCAGCGGCGACGATATTGTGACCACATTGGATGTGAACCTTCAGGATATTGCCAGCGACGCCTTGCTGCGGGCCATGCAGTCGCATGAGGCGGAATGGGGCACTGCCGTATTGATGGATGTAAAAACCGGCGCCATCAAAGCCATCGCCAATCTGGGGCGGGACGAGTCGAGCGGCGGCTATTACGAAATGTACAACTACGCCATTGCTATGGCTACCGAGCCGGGCTCGACCTTCAAAGCGGCCTCAATGATGGCGTTGCTGGAAGATAAGTACGTGAAGCTGACCGATTCGGTGAGTATAGAATATGGCGCTACCCAGTATTACAAACAGGAGATGGTGGACGCCTCGCCGTTGAGCAAAAATTTTGACAGCATTACCGTGCGGCAGGCGTTTGAAATATCTTCTAACGTGGGTATCTCCAAGTTGGTGAACCGCTACTATGGCGCCAAGACCGAGGAAAACGATAACCAGGGCGCGGCTCGGTATGTGGAACGCCTTCGTTCGTACAACCTGCATCTGCCCACAGGTATTGAGCTGGAGGGTGAAGCAGAGCCATACATTAAGGAGGCATACAGCCAGCAGGACAACTGGAGCGGCACCACGCTGCCCTGGATGGCCATCGGCTACGAAACCCGGATAACGCCTTTGCAGATACTTACTTTTTATAATGGTATTGCCAATAACGGCGCGCTGATGAAGCCCTATTTGGTGTCGGCGGTTCAGCGCAATGGCGAACCCGTAACGCAGTACCGGCCGACGGTAGTAAAAGAACGCATGGCGTCGAGGGAGGTGATTCAGCAGATGCGGTTGTTGCTGGAAGGCGTGGTACAGCGCGGTACGGCCCAGAAACTGTCAAGCGATCGCTATCGTTTTGCCGGCAAAACGGGCACGGCGCAAATTGACTATCGCCGGGGCGCGCGCGGCACGCTGGTTGGCGGCTATCAGGCATCTTTTGTGGGCTACTTCCCGGCTGAAAATCCGGTATATTCCTGTATTGTGGTGATCAATAAGCCGCGCAATGGCGCTTTTTATGGCAGCGATGTTGCCGGGCCGGTTTTTCGGGAGATAGCGGATAAGGTATATAACACCATGATCAATGTACATGAGCCGATAAATCGGGGGCCCCGGCCGGTGCTCTATGCGCGGAATCTGCCGCGGGATGAGGTTGGTTATCGGGCCGACTTCAGCCAGATCATGAACTATCTGCAACTGCCGCTTTATGCCCAGGGCAAGTCGGAGATGGGCTTGCTGACGGCGCATGCCGACAGCCTGCTGCTTCAGCCCCGGCGCATGCCCGAGCGGGTGGCGCCCAATGTGATAGGCATGGGACTGAGGGATGCGGTTTATGCCTTTGAAAACAGAGGCTTCAAGGTGCGGTCGACGGGCGTGGGCAAAGTGGCCCGCCAGTCGCTTATGCCCGGTACCCGATCGCGGGGGCAGACGGTGGTATTGTACTTGAATTGATGAGAACACGGCGCGATTGTGCCTCAACAGTTGGATATAAATGATAAAACTGAGCGAACTACTATCGGAGTCCGCGTTGAAAGCAACGACAGGATCGCTTGACATAGCCGTCGGGGGTATTGTCTTTGACTCCCGCAAGGTGGCGCCGGGCTGTGTGTTCGTAGCCATCCGCGGCAGGCAGTCCGATGGGCACAGTTTTATTGGCAAAGCCGTTGAGGAAGGCGCTGCTGCTGTCGTTGCCCAGCAGGCGCCACCCGCCAGTTGGGGCGGGCAGGCGGTATGGGTAGAAGTAGAGGACAGCGCCCGGACCTTAGGCGAGATGGCCGCTGTATTTTATGGTCATCCCAGCCGCTCGCTGAAATTGGTGGGCATAACGGGCACCAATGGCAAGACGACGGTAGCAACGCTGCTGTACCAGTTGTTCAGCAAGCTTGGTTATCGCACAGGGCTGATCTCGACGGTGGAAAACCGCATATTGGGCGAGGTACAGCCTTCGGCATACACAACTCCTGATGCGGTGAGCCTTCAGGCCCTGCTGGGGCAGATGCGTGATGCCGGCTGCGAATATGCTTTTATGGAGGTGAGCTCTCATGCCGTAGACCAGGAGCGCATAGCCGGGTTGGCGTTTGCCGGGGGCGTGTTCACCAATATGTCGCACGATCACTTGGACTACCACGGGACGTTCCAAGCCTACATCGAGGCGAAAAAGAAGTTCTTTGACAGATTGCCTAAAGATGCCTTTGCACTGGTAAATACAGATGACAAACGCGGGCCGGTAATGGTACAAAATACGGCTGCCCGCATTTATCGCTATAGCTTGCGCAGCTTAGCCGATTTTAAGGGACGCATCATAGACAACAGCGCCCAGGGCTTGCATTTAGACATAAACGGCCAGGAAGTTTACGCCCGCATGATTGGCGATTACAACGCGTATAATTTACTGGCGGCTTATGGGGTGGGGGTTCTGCTGGATCAGGATGCTGCTCAAACCCTGGCGGTACTTAGCGAACTGCGCGGCGCCGAAGGGAGGATGGAAACCCTCTTCTCGCCTGAAAAGCGCATTACGGCGGTGGTCGACTACGCCCACACGCCCGACGCGCTGGAAAAAATTATTACGACCCTTCAGGCGCTGCGTCGGCCGGGCAACCGGGTTTTTACGGTAGTGGGTTGCGGCGGCGACAGGGACCGCACTAAGCGCCCGGTGATGGCGGAGATTGCGGCTCGGCTCAGCGATCAGGCCATACTTACCAGCGATAATCCGCGTACGGAAGACCCCGAAGCCATCCTGAACGAGATGGAGGCGGGCGTGCGCGACAAATATGCTGCCCGCTACCTGCGCATAAGCGACAGGCGGAGCGCCATACTTGCCGCATGCCGCATGGCGCAGGCCGGCGATGTGGTGTTGGTAGCGGGCAAAGGACATGAAAAATACCAGGAGATCAACGGCGTGCGCCATCCATTCGATGATGTGGCCACGGTACGGGAAGCCCTTGGCATTCAAAATAACGGATAAAAGGAATCAGCAATGCTCATCCAGCTTATTGAATGGTTAAGGGAACAGATGGGGCACCTGCCCGGGGCCGGCTTGTTTCAATACATCTCCTTCCGGGCGGGGGTGGCTATGATTCTTTCCCTGATCATCTCCCTGATTTTTGGCGGGCGGATCATCAAGTACCTGCGTCGGCTTCAGATTGGGGAGACGGTGCGCGACCTCGGCCTGTCGGGTCAGAAAGAGAAAGAGGGAACCCCTACTATGGGCGGAGTCATCATCATCTTGGCCATATTGCTGCCCTGTCTGCTGATGGCGCGCTTAGACAACGTCTACATCGTCATCATGGTGGTGGCCACGAGCTGGATGGCCATCATTGGGTTTATAGACGACTACATCAAGGTCTTTCGCAAAAACAAAGAAGGCCTCAGTGGGAAGTTTAAAATATTGGGTCAGATTGGATTGGGCATTTTTATAGCCCTGATGATGTTGGGCAGCAAGCAGGTGGTGGTGCGGATGGATTTGCACGAAGCCGATGATTTTGGCCTTACGGCCAATGAGATGATTGGCGACACCATCCTCATCATGAGCGCCGACGGGCTGGAAGTGCTGGAGCGCAAAGGCGACTTCAAGACCAGCCTTACCAACGTGCCCTTTTTCAAGGGCAACCGCTTTGACTATGCCCAGTTGTTGCCCATGGCCAAGGAAGCCGCAATACCGATGGCCTGGATCATTTTTTTGCCGCTGGTCATTTTCGTTGTCACGGCCGTATCGAATGCTGCCAACCTGACCGACGGATTAGACGGCTTAGCCACCGGGGTGTCGGGCATTATAGGCATTACTTTGCTGGTGCTGGCTTATGTGTCGGGCAACGCCATCGCGGCCAAGTACCTCGGTATTCTTCACCTGCCGGGCAGTGGCGAGCTGGTTATTTTTACCGCCTGCCTGTTGGGGGCTACGCTGGGGTTTTTGTGGTACAACGCCTATCCGGCGCAGGTGTTTATGGGCGATACGGGCAGTCTGACTTTAGGAGGTATCATAGCGGCTTTAGCCATATTGCTGCGCAAGGAACTGTTGATACCCATCTTATGCGGCATATTCTTAGTAGAGAACCTGTCGGTGATCCTGCAGGTGAGCTACTTCAAATATACCAAGCGGAAATACGGCGAAGGCCGGAGGATATTTAAAATGTCGCCGCTGCATCACCACTACCAAAAGATGGGTATGTCGGAGGTGAAAATTGTAACCCGTTTTTGGATTGTGGGCATTCTGTTGGCTGTGGCTACGATCCTGACTTTGAAAATACGATAAGCGATGATGCAGATTGATCGACATACTTTGGTGGTACTGGGCGCCGGCGAAAGCGGCGTCGGGGCGGCCTTGCTGGCTAAGGCGCAGGGTATTCCCGTCTTTGTATCCGACCGGGGTGAGATCGCTGCGCACTATCGCGATGAGCTGGATGCGGCAGACATTCCTTACGAGTCGGGGGCGCATAGCGAAGCGGCTATTCTTCAGGCCGGAGAGGTAGTCAAAAGCCCTGGCATACCCGATAAAGCCCCACTGGTAAAAGCCCTGATGGAACAGGGGACGCCCGTAATCAGCGAGATTGAATTTGCCGCCCGCTATACGTCGGCGCTGCTGATTGGCATTACCGGCAGCAATGGCAAAACCACTACGGCCACCCTGACGCATCATCTGCTGAAAACGGCTGGTATGGATGTTATTCTTGCCGGCAATGTAGGCGACGGGTTTGCCCGCAGCGTAGCCGTTGATCGGCCTGCCATATATGTCTTGGAATTGAGCAGCTTTCAGTTGGATGGCATCCGGACATTCCGGTCGCCAATAGCGGCTCTGCTCAACATTACCCCCGATCACTTAGATCGCTATGACTATCAATTGGAGAAGTATGCGGACGCTAAATTCCGGATTGCCGAAAACCAGCTTGCCGAAGACATTTTTGTCTACTTTGCCGAGGATGAAAACATCGCCTTGGGCTTTGGGCGGCATGAGATAGCGGCTCGCCGGGCGGCTGTCAGTTTGGCCGATATAAAGGGTGAAGAAATAGAGGTGGACGCCCATACCTACAGCCTGGCCAACACGGCCCTGCGCGGCAAACACAATGCCCTAAATGCCATGTTTGCCATACGCTTAGCGCTGGCGGCCGGCGCTGATCCGCAGACGCTACAACAAGGATTAGATACTTTTGTGCCCGTCCCTCACCGCTTAGAGAAAGTGGGTGAATTAAACGGCGCGGAGTATATCAACGACAGCAAGGCCACCAATGTAGATGCCGTATTTTATGCCCTTGAAGCCATGAAAAAGCCCGTCGTCTGGATTGCCGGCGGCCAGGATAAAGGCAATGAATACGAAGTATTACTGCCATTAGTGCGCGAAAAGGTGCGCGCCCTGGTGTGTTTGGGCATAGATAACGCCAAGCTTCGCGAGGTATTTGCCGGCGAGGTGGAAGCTTTTGAAGAAACCCAAAGCGCGGCTGATGCCGTGGCGACGGCGCATCGGCTGGCCCAACCGGGAGAGGTGGTGTTGTTATCGCCGGCTTGCGCCAGCTTTGACCTGTTTAAAAATTACGTCGACAGAGGCAATCAGTTCCGCGAAGCGGTACAGGCCCTGTTGCCGGATCAACAACCTGAAAAACACTAGGCCATGTCATCTTGGTCGGCACGCATAACGGCAGAATTAAGGGGCGACCGGGTCATCTGGGCCATATTAGCCCTATTGGCGCTGTTTTCCATATTAGCTGTATACAGCGCTACGGGTACGCTGGCCTACCGCGAGCGCGGCGGCAACACAGAGGCCTTCATTTTTAAGCACATGGTGATCATGGGAGGCGGGGTATTGCTTACCTATCTGTTTCATCTCATGCACTACAAGCGGTACTCCAACTGGGCGCCGATGATGTTGGCTTTATCGATACCCCTATTGCTGTATACCATCCTCATGGGCGCCGACATCAACGACGCCCGCCGCTGGATCATGATTCCGTTTGTGGGCATTACCATCCAGACATCGGACTTTGCCAAGCTTGCCCTTATCATCTATGTGGCCCGCAGCATCAGTTCGAGACAGGATTATATCAAGGATTTTAAGAACGCCTTTTTGCCGATTATTGTGCCGGTGCTCATCATCTGCGGACTGATTGCGCCGGCTGACCT
>CAYOTJ010000116.1:0-9093 GCA_964406855.1 uncultured Saprospiraceae bacterium | reverse complement strand
TACGTTTGGTGTGTTCTGTTTCATCATAATCTTTGGATCGTTTGCTCATTTTATTAGCCATACTGTTGTTTATCGACATTTATGCTTTTCAGGCCATTCGCGTGCTGGTGCAATCGTGGTCGGATACTGCCCGTCAAACAACCTACTTAGCTTTTTGGCTGGTACCACTATTAGGCTTCACGCTGCTTGCTATTGTACAATATTATCCCGCAAGCCAATGGCCCAAAGGGTGGCTTACATTCATTCGCGCAATATTCTTCATTTTCTACCTCTCTAAATTTTTGATTGCAGGAGTTTTACTCATTGACGATGCCAGAAGAGGTCTTATGGCTGTGTACAACTGGGCTAACCCGCAAGAAGAGTCCAACCTTGGACGTAGTCGCTTTCTATCCCAATTAGCCTTGGCTTTGGGGGGTATACCCCTGTTCCTGCTCACTTATGGCATGGCCCGAAACCCCTATCGCTACCAACTTATCCGCCAAAGACTTCCCATTCGCAATTTGCCGGATGCCCTGCAAGGATTGCGCATTGTTCATATCTCTGACATTCACTCAGGCAGCTTTACCAACACCCATGCTGTAGCCAGAGCCATAGACATGATCAATGACCAAAAGCCGGATCTTGTTTTTTTTACAGGCGATCTGGTTAACAACAAGGCAGAAGAAATGGAGGCTTATGTGGATATTTTCAAGCAAATCCGGGCTCAATATGGCGTATTCTCCATTCTTGGCAATCATGACTATGGCGACTATGTTGAGTGGCCCTCTGCTCAGGCCAAAGCCGCTAATATGGCGCGACTAAAAAGTATCCACAAGCAAATGGGTTGGACTCTCTTGCTCAACGAGAATCGGATTTTAAATATCCACGATGAAAAAGTGGCCATCATCGGGGTGGAAAACTACTCGGCTCTAGCCCGATTCCCCAAATATGGCGATCTTAACAAAGCTATTCAGGGCGTCGAAACAACTGCTCTTCGCCTACTCTTATCCCATGACCCTACCCATTGGGAAAGTCAAATCATTCCGCAGTTCCCAAATATCCAGGCTACGTTTTCAGGCCATACGCATGGTATGCAATTTGGCATAGAGATTCCGGGATGGATAAAATGGAGCCCCGCTCAATACGTCTACAAACACTGGGCCGGCGCCTACTATCAAGAAGGACAATGGCTCTATGTCAATCGGGGTTTTGGCTTTCTGGGTTACCCCGGGCGAGTAGGTATTTTACCTGAAATCACCCTGATTGAGTTGGCTACAGAAGTCTCCCATGCATCTTAGCATCTGTTATTCACCTCATTTCCCCTACCTTGAAAGTATTTTAACCCCTATAACAGACTATTTAAAAAAATTAACCTAAATTTGTTCTGCTTTTAAGCTTGCTTCCTATAAGCCGCCCTATTTTTGCTGCTGATTCTGGTTTTCGAAGAACAATACCCATCCAATTTAGACTTACTTGCTTAGTCATCTGGCGTCGTTTCGCCAATGGTGATTTTATGGTTTCTGAGCCAAGATTTATGAATCTTAACTTAGAGAATGGCTTGTCATGCGCATGAAAAATACGAATGGCGACTAAGCGCCAAATGCCTAATATTTTTTAATCCTAATTGACGACTAAAATGTATGATCCCATGCTATCAAACGAAGACTTGATCTTGCTGGCCATTTTAGCGGCCGGCGCCATTTACCTCAATTGGAATACATTCGTCCGCCATCTGGGCTTACAGAAAAAAGCGGATCGAAATGCGCCCAAATCGGCGCGATCTTCTGTATTCTCCCGCAAAAGCAGCCGCACAACTGAGGAAGCGGCCTGAGCGCTCCGAACAAATTACATTTTGCTGCGTTTTCCATCTGTTATCCCTTACGGTTAATAGCTAAGGTGGTACAAGGCAATGGATAAGCACAAGTTTTTAGCGTCGGGTTTGCTGGAGCAGTACGTTCTGGGGCTTACCAGCCCTGAAGAGAACGAAATTGTAGAAGCGCATCTGGAGGCCTTCCCCGAATTAAACGAGGAGGTGATGGCCATGCACGATGCTCTTTCCCGTTATGCTGCCATGCAATCCATCCCTCCCGCTACAAAACGAACACCCAGCCTCAATTCCGAAAAAAATACGAATAAAAACGAAAAAAATACGCATTCCGTCACCTATCTACCCAATCGGGTGACACCCTGGATATTTGTAGCAGCATCCGTCTTCCTCGGATCACTGTCTTTTGTGCTCTGGCAGGAAAGTCATAGTCTGCAACATGCGCTGCAACGGCAGCGGGCTGAAATGACCTTGCTGGAACAACATTGTTCAGGCTATCACTATGATGCCCAACTTTTTGCTTTGCTTTCACATAAAGACACCCGACAAATACAGCTTCGCCACCCCGACAACCAATCGCATCCATTAGCGCTCGCCTATTGGAATCCAACGGCAAAAAAAGCTTTTATCAATTCATCTTCACTACTCCCACCCCCAACCGGCAAACAATACCAGGTTTGGGCTGATGTAGACGGACACATGGTGCCGCTCGCTTTACTTGGCCCCCATCATAAGCACCTCACCTCCATTTCATATAAATCTTGTGCAGTAGGCATTAACCTTACGCTTGAGCCTATAGGAGGCAGCGCAGTCCCCTCTCTTAACGACCTGGCCTATGTAGGGGAAATACGTTAAAGAATGTTTTGTACGCACTTGTATAGTTTGCGCTGGCAGGGTTTTGTACATAGATCACTGGTTCATGCGAGCCTCCGCACACAAAACCCGCTGATACGCGGTACAATTGGCACACTTTTTGGTCATTATACAGTGGTCGGTTGAACCGCCTCCCATAGAACAGTTCCCGTTTTTGCCTTTAGCTCATTTTAATTTGGTTCGAGCTATAATTCCTAAGATTTTTCAAAAAAAATTTGGCAACTACTTTGACATTATTCATTTTCTTAAGAACTTAGCGTTGCCCCCATGAACATTGTAACTGGCATTTATTTTTTTAACATTTAAATAGTTGGGGCTATGTTGATTATTTACATTATTACTGGAGCATTCTTGTGTGGAGGAGGTGTGATCATGGCATCACATTTAGCATCAGCCAGGGGAAGTCGTACTCGCTACTATTAAAAAGTACAGAGGTATATATCAAATTCCCCCCCTTCCAAGAGCACGTTTACTTATCTTCCAATTGCCGAGAGAAAAAATTTGCATCCAGCTTTGAGAGGGTAAAACAAAAGGCCCCGATTTTGGAAATTTCCAAAATCGGGGCCTTTTGTTTATACACCTTGACGCTGCTGTTCTAATCCAGTTTAAGCACTTGAATGAAGGCTTTTTGCGGCACTTCAACTTTACCAAACTGCCGCATCTTCTTTTTACCTTCTTTTTGTTTTTCCAGCAGCTTGCGCTTACGCGTAATGTCGCCGCCATAACACTTGGCTGTAACGTCTTTGCGCAATGCGGAGATGGTTTCCCGCGCTATAATTTTAGCGCCTACGGCCGCCTGAATGGCAATCTGGAACTGCTGCCGGGGGAGCAAGTCTTTGAGTTTTCGGCAAATCTGCCGACCCAATGACTCAGCTTTGGTACGATGCACCAATGCTGATAAGGCATCTACGTTCTCGCTATTGAGTTTTATATCAAGGCGAACCAGCTCTGTTTCCCTATAATCAAGCGGCTGGTAATCGAAAGAGGCATAACCCCGGGAAAGCGACTTGAGACGATCATAAAAGTCAAATACAATTTCCGCCAGGGGCAGCTCGAAGATCAACTCTACCCGATCGGTGGTCAGGTAAGACTGATTGCGCAGAATACCCCGCTTCTCGTTGCAGAGCTCCATGATGGCGCCGATGTACTCTGGCTTGGTAATGATTTGTGCCTTAATATAGGGCTCCTCCACGTAATCAATCAAGGTAGGATCGGGAAGTTCTACCGGGTTTCGAACAACCTGTTTACCTTCGCGTTTGTGATAGCAAAAGTAGCTAACATTGGGCACCGTGGTGATAACGTCTTGATTGAACTCACGAGACAAACGCTCCTGAACAATTTCGAGGTGGAGCATCCCGAGGAAGCCGCAGCGGAAGCCAAAACCCAGAGCTACCGATGACTCCGGCTCAAAAACTAAGCTGGCATCATTGAGCTGAAGTTTTTCAAGGCTATCGCGAAGATCTTCAAAATCGTCATTATCTACGGGGAAAATGCCGGCGAATACCATAGGCTTAACATCTTCGAACCCCTTAATAGCTTCCTTACTGGGGTTATTTGCTAAGGTGATGGTATCCCCTACTTTGATTTCCTTCGACTGCTTAATACCCGTAATGATATACCCTACATTACCCGCAACCAGTTCTTTGGTAGGTTGATAATCGAGGCGAAGCACGCCTATCTCATCTGCGAGGTACTCACTGCCCGTATTCATAAATCGCACCTTATCGCCTTTGCGCAGGGTGCCATTGAGTAAGCGTATGTTGGCAATGACGCCGCGGAAAGAGTTGAAAATCGAGTCGAAGATAAGGGCCTGTACCGGCGCTTCGGGGTCGCCCTTAGGCGGAGGGATGCGCGTAACAATGGCTTCGAGTATTTTTTCAACTCCAAGGCCGGTCTTACCGCTGGCCAATACGATTTCGTCGAGATCACATCCAATGAGATCAATGACCTGGTCAGAAACGTCTTCTATCATAGCGCTATCCATATCCACCTTATTGAGAATAGGGATAATGGTAAGATCATGTTCAATGGCCAGATAGAGATTGCTTATGGTTTGGGCCTGAATACCCTGAGTAGCGTCTACCAACAGCAGAGCGCCTTCACAGGCAGCAATGGAGCGGGAAACTTCGTAGGAAAAGTCAACGTGGCCCGGAGTGTCGATAAGGTTCAAAACATAGTCTACCCCATCGGTGTGGCGATAGTTGAGCTGAATGGCGTGGCTCTTGATGGTGATACCGCGCTCGCGTTCCAAGTCCATATCGTCGAGGGTTTGCTCCCTCAGTTCACGGTCGGATACGGTCTTGGTAACCTGTAATAACCGGTCCGACAGCGTGCTCTTCCCATGGTCGATATGAGCGATGACGCAAAAATTACGGATGTGTTTCATGCGGCAAAGGTAGTGAAGTTGCGCTTACTATACTATAAGTAATTAATTCATAATTTTGTTGAAAAAACATGGCACTTCCTCCCGAAATTCCATTGCGCGAGTCGCTCCCCAACTCATGGCGCGCCATGCGCGATCCCATTGGTATTTTTAGTCAGTACAACCGCGCTTACGGGCACAATTTTTTACTGCGGCTGGGCGGAGTCACCCGCGCACTCATCAGCACTGACCCGGAGGTAGTACAACATGTGCTGCAACGCAACCACCGAAATTACCATAAATCAGCCATACAAAGCGAGCAGTTAGCGTACTACTTAGGTAAAGGGCTGCTAACCAACGACGGCGACGACTGGCTGCGTCAGCGTCGGCTCATTCAGCCGGGTTTCCATCGCGAGCGTATCGCCGGGCTTTGCGCCCTGATGCACGAAGTGGCCCAGGGCACTTTTCAGGCGTTGGCGCAAAAGGGCGATACTACCATTGATGTATATCCTGTAATGATGGATACGGCCTTTGGCATTATGGCCTACACGCTATTCAGCGAAGGAATAGCTCAGGGTGAGCGCCAGCGCTTAGGCGATATTATCACTGAGCTTCAAGACTTCATCGTCAAACCCATACGCTTGCCTTTTTTGCGCCCCTGGTATCGCATCTCCGGGCAAATTGGCAAGCATGAGAAAATGGCGAAGGAAGCATTTTCGACGCTGGCACGACTCATTGCTATCCGGCGCAACAGCGGTCGACTCCGCAATGATTTGCTACAGATGTTGCTTGACACCCGCTATGAAGACACCGGCGAACCGATGGCCGATCGGCAACTGCTGGAAGAAGTGATTGTACTATTGGTTGCCGGACATGAAACCTCAGCCAATGCGCTCGCTTGGACCCTTCATCTGCTGGCCACCCACCCCGAGGTGCAGCATCGGCTTTATGAAGAAATAATACGCATATTACCCGCAGCAGATGACGCACCTACCCCCGATAACCTACGGCAAGCCGTTTACCTCACTCAGGTGATAGAGGAAAGCCTTCGCTTGTATCCGCCAGCCTGGATTACAGACCGGGTAGCCTTAGCAGATGATGGAGCAGCCGGTATTAGCTGGCCCAAGGGTACGCTAATGACGCCTTATATATATGGCCTGCATCACCATCCCGATTTTTGGGAGCAGCCGGAGCGGTTTGATCCTGACCGAATGCACCCCGACCGAAAAAAAGAACGCCCGGCAGGCGCTTATATTCCTTTTGGGGCGGGACCCCGCCTTTGTATTGGCTATAGCTTTGCCATGATGGAAATGCAGGTAGTATTGGCAATGATGGCACGGCAGTTTGTGCTAACACCCGCACCGGGAGCGGCGCCTCGGGCAAAGGCGCTGATCACGCTGCGCCCGGATCCTGGCGTAACCCTAAAGCTGAGCGTGCGCTCTCAATAGGGGGGCAAGCCCTTCCAACTATGGCAAGGGCGGCAGGGAGGGCCTAAGCCGATCGGCAAGGTTGAGCAATTCCTGAGCAGCTTCGGTGAGGGCTTTATCAAAGAGGGGGTGCTGATCGATGAACTGACCATTGCGCGGAAGCGCCTGTAAGCGGGCTAACTGTTCTATTTCTTTCCAGGCGCAGTCACGAGCCAACAAGGGCGCCACGGTTAACAGACCGGACTCGCGGCGGGCCAGCGCCTGCTCCAATAAGGCGAAGCACTCTTCTGAAGCAATAAAATCCTGGCTCAGGATGAGTAGCGCTACATCTGCCGAATCGACTGCTTCCTTAAGCACTGCTCCCCGATCAGCTCCTGCCATAGAGGCCAGTTGCTGGTCGATGAGTACTACCTCTTTTCGGCGCACCGGCATAACCAAGGCTCGGCGAAGCTTTTCGGCGAAAGCCTGATCTTCGGGCGCATAGGCAAGTAAGAATCGTACTGGTCGCATCTGTTTGCTTATTTTCAAGGTTATGGTTAAGTCAAGCAAGCTACCTGCCACATAAAAAATGCCTGATTAGCGAAAGTTCCCGTCAAAAAATTTGATAAAATCGAGAAAATGCTATTTCTTTGCTTCCACAAATTTATTCAACAGTAGCAGAATCTTTTTTCTAAGATAGTTTTCATTTGGTTTTTTGGGGTTATATGAGAGGCAATCACAATGTGATTGTCTCTTTTTTTTTGCGCAGCCGCTCATTTGGGTTGACTGCCGGACCAGGGGGTGAAGCGGTATACCCTCCTTTGCCCTCTGGAATAGTATGCGTAATTCTGGGGGCAAAGGAGGGCATAAGATTTACCCGACTGAGTGTAGCGAGGGCGGGGCGGAACACGTTTACCCGACCGAGTAAAACGAGGGCGTGGCGCCGCCCGTGGCGCTACAAAAAAAATAGATGCCGTGCGGCGGGGCCCAAAAAAATCAATCTGCTTTTATCCTCATCCTAATCTTCCTCTATTTCTTCCACTTCCAATTGTACAGGCCCCTCGCCTACAGCATCGGGCAGGTACTGCCCATCGGTACAAAAAGGCAACAACACCTCCTGCACAAAAGGTTGCACGGCATAAGCCACTTCGGCAGGATAAAGGAGGTGAAGATTGGGGCCGGCATCGAGGCTAAAATAGAGTGGATGGCCTGTTTCCTGGCGGAAGGTCTGTACGGCGCGAATAGCCGACAGGGTGTTGGGCTCCAGCAGCAGATAGGGCGGCGTGGAGGTCATCATGAGGGCATGGAGGGTGAGGGCCTCTGCTTCGGCTATGGCGCCAAAAGCTTCCACGTCGCCCCGGCGCATGGCATCGAGGAGATGGCGCAGGCGACGGCGCGCTTGTTCGTAGCGGCTATCCGCATAGATATTGCCCTCCATAAGGCCATGACCGGCTCGGCTGCTTACGCTTTTTTCAGCTTTGCTGATAAAGAGAATGTCGTCGTGGAAGGTGTGGAATACGGGGTGCATCTCGTGCCCAAAAGGTGTGCCGTACAAGTCGCTAGAACCAGACGCATCGGGGGTTTCGCCCCATATAGCGGCATGAGCATAGATAGACCGACAGGCGCTACCTGAACCCAAGCGGGCCAGGTAGGAGGCTTTTTGGTGAAATTCTTCATCTTCCCCCAGGGTTCCGAAGAGCTCATCTTCGAGGCTACATAAGCCAAGGGCCAGGGCGCTCATGGCCGAGGCCGAGGAGGCGATGCCTGCTGAATGGGGGAAGGTATTGTTCGTGTCGATGCGCAGCGACAATTGTTCGAGGAAGGGGAATACGGGCAGTAGCGACTCTAAAAAGGCCACTACCTTGCGGGCAAAATCCTCCCGTGGGGCGCCGTCAAAGTAGAAGTCGAGTGCAATGCCCTTGCCTGGCGTGTCTCGGGGCGAGTATCGCAAGGTGGTATCGGTAGAGGCCGCATCAAGGGTAAGGCTCACGCTGGGATTGCGCGGTAGTTGCCGGCCATGCTTGCCCCAGTACTTGACAATGGCTAAATTGGAAGGGCTACTCCAGCGAATGGCGCCGGGTTCCAGTTCCTGGGCATTAGGCAGTATAAGTTGGGGGTTGTCGTAGCTAATCATGATGATGTAAAATTATATGGCGCAAGGAGTTGGCTGTCATTGCGCTTATGGAAGTATTGCTTAGGCAATTTTTACTGAAAGGAATAACCCATCGTTTTCCAGGTCGAGATTCATAAATCTTGTTCTTGGAGAACGATACAAAGCCAATATAAAACTGCCTGCGTGAAACCATAAAATCTTAACAAATATAGGGCTAAAATGATCATCCCGAACGGCTTGCTTGAGCGGTTCGGGATGATTTAAAAAAAATAAAAACTATTTGATTATATTTTCACTTTTTTGATTAACTACTGCCCACCTGAAGGTTTTGCGGGCTGCTCGGCGCGACGGGCGCGCTGCATGGGATTTTCGCCTTGGTTCCAAGAGCGCTGACGGAACAATTCAAAGCGGTTCATCTCTTGGCGAGCGGGAAAGTAGTTGTCAGAACGATCGGTATCAGCCGTTTCGAGGTAGGGGTCGAGCACAATTTGCTTGACCTCTTTATCGGTAACAAATACCTTACTCACCTCATAAC
>CAYOTJ010000115.1:2898-9258 GCA_964406855.1 uncultured Saprospiraceae bacterium | reverse complement strand
CGCCGGGGGCGATGCCGATGCCGCCAACCTGAGCGGCGAGGGCGTCGCTGACGTAGTCGCCGTTGAGGTTGAGGGTGGCGATGACGTCGTACTCGGCGGGGCGGGTGAGGATCTGTTGGAGGAAGGCGTCGGCGATGACGTCTTTGATGATGATCTCATGGCCGTTGGCTTCGAGCACATGCCAGGGGCCTCCGTCGAGGGGCTTGGCGCCGAACTCTTCGGCGGCGATCTGGTAGCCCCATTCCATGAAGGAGCCCTCGGTGAACTTCATGATGTTGCCTTTGTGCACCAGCGTAACGTTCTTGCGATGGTTGTCGATGGCGTACTGTATGGCGGCGCGCACGAGGCGTGCGGTGCCTTCTTTGGATACCGGTTTGATGCCGAAGCCCGTGGTTTCGGGGAAGCGCACCTTTTTGTAGCGGTCGGGGAAGGTTTCTTTGAGTATCTGACGGAACTTGTCGGCGTCTTCGGTGCCGGCTTTGAACTCGATGCCGGCGTAGATGTCTTCCGTGTTTTCGCGGAAGATGATCATGTCTACGAGTTCGGGCTGGCGCACGGGGCTGGGCACGCCGGCGAAGTATTGCACGGGGCGCACGCAGGCGTAGAGGTCGAGTTGCTGGCGCAGCGCTACATTGAGCGAACGAATACCGCCGCCAACGGGAGTGGTGAGGGGGCCTTTGATGGCTACGAGGTGGCTTTCGATGACGTCGAGGGTCTGTTGCGGCAGCCACTCGCCCGTTTGGTTAAAAGCTTTTTCGCCTGCGAGCACCTCTACCCATTCGATTTTGCGCTGGCCGCCGTAGGCTTTTTCAACGGCAGCATCGAGCACGCGCACGGAGGCCGCCCAGATATCGGGGCCGGTGCCGTCGCCTTCGATAAAGGGAATGATCGGGTTTTCAGGCACTTGCAGTACCCCGTTCTGAATCGATATTTTCGTTCCACTCATGGTTAGGAAAAAATTGTGTGTTTGATGAAAATGGCTTTTTGGGCCAAAACCGCACAAAAGTAATTATTTCTCCGTATTTTTTAGCGCGGAAGAGCTTCGTCTCGTATGTTTGTCCTGAGGAGGCTTAAAAAGCCAGGGTTGACTGTAAGGCGACCGGAACCTTTAATCGTTTATAGTGGTATGCGGAATCCAAACCTGAACGCCGATAAGGGCGAAATGGGCAAAGAAGAACAACAGGTAGAGCGGGCCCTGCGACCGCAGGGCTTGGATGATTTTTCGGGGCAGCCCAAGATTGTGGAAAACCTGAAAATTTTCATACAGGCTGCCCGACAGCGGGGCGAGGCCCTCGACCATGTGTTGTTGCACGGCCCTCCGGGTTTGGGCAAAACCACCCTTTCGCATATTGTAGCCCGCGAGATGAAGGCTGAGCTGAAGATGACCTCGGGGCCGGTGCTGGAAAAGCCCGGCGACCTGGCGGGTTTGCTCACCAACCTGAGCGAAGGAGACGTGCTTTTTATCGATGAAATTCACCGCCTCAACACCGTTGTAGAGGAGTACCTCTACTCGGCTATGGAAGATTACCGCATCGATATTATGATCGATAGCGGCCCCAATGCCCGCACCATACAGATCAGCCTCAGCCCTTTTACGCTGGTGGGCGCCACCACCCGCTTAGGCCTGCTCACAGCGCCCATGCGCGAGCGCTTTGGCATTACGTGCCACCTCGATTACTACGACGTGGCCACTTTGGAGCGCATCATCAAGCGGTCGGCGGGTATCCTTAAGGTGCCCATCACCGACGAAGGGGCTCATGAAATAGCGCGTCGCAGCCGGGGTACGCCCCGCATTGCCAATGCCCTGCTGAGGCGCATCCGGGATTTTGCCCAGGTGAAGGGCGACGGGTCCATTGATACGGAGATAGCCCGTTATGGTCTCAGCGCGCTCAATGTGGATGAAGGCGGCCTGGATGAGATGGACAATAAAATTTTGAGCTCCATCATCCACAAATTCAAGGGCGGCCCGGTGGGCATCACCACCATCGCCACAGCCGTGGGCGAGGAGGCGGGCACCTTAGAAGAAGTGCATGAGCCCTTCCTGATTATGGAGGGGTATTTGCAGCGCACCCCCCGCGGGCGCGAGGCCACTGAGAAGGCTTATCGCCACCTCGGGGTGGCCCAACCGGGCAGGCCGGGCACTTTATTTGAGTTTGAGTAGGAGGGCAGACAAATTTCTTGACCTAAAAAAAACATTGGGTTAACCTATTGATGCGATTTTTGAGCCGTCGTATTAAGCCGCTACTACCTAAAGCCGTCTAAGTCGGCGCACGTACATTTAGCTTGCGCAAGCCGGGTTGTGCATAGATTTCGGGGTTATTCAAACCTTTGTACGCCCAACCAGCCTGTGCGCAGTATAACCAAATTGCCATACACTTTTGCATTATGTTGTTACACATCAGTTTGATACCGGGCATCTTGCTTATGCTCATTCAATGGCGCTTCAGCCAGCTTACCGGCAGTATGCTGGTAGGATGCCAGGGGCTCCTTCAGTTGGTGCTCACCATCCTCATCTTTGCTGTGGCTTTCGAGCGGGCGCGCATCGCGCCGGCCCGCTGGTACGCCTGGCGTACTACGGTACAACTGATATTGGGTTTGGTGATGTTGGTTTCGGCGGGCTACGTCATCAATGAAAGTTATGTGCGCTGGTGCGAGGGCGCGCCTTTGTCTTCCGGCGATGCGTTGCCGGTGGTATGGCTCAGCATTGGCGGCCATTGGTTGTTGGCCCTGGCGCTGGGCCGCGACATGCGAAGAATATGGAAAGACGCCTGGCAAAACCGCTCGCTGCGCCTGCTGGCTACCTGCTCGCTCTTCACGGGGCTGTGCCTGCTGGTGGCCCACTTTACGGGCTGGATGTGGCTCGACTCGCTGGTGGCGGCCGGCGTAGCCGTTGTGCTGGGGCTACTGGCCGCAGGTTTTGTACTCGACGCCTACTGGTCGATGGCCGAAATGGAAGAAGCCTGATGATGAACGACGTCCCTTACCAACCCATCGATTGCAATTATTACGATCTGCTGCTGGAGCGCGCCACCCTGCGCCGTCCCTGCCGCTTGGAGTTGCTGCTGCCGGAAGGCCCCGAGACTTTGGAGGCCGCCCTCATCGAAGATGTGTATACGGAGAGCGGAGCGGAGTACCTGCGCCTTGCCGGCGCCCCGAACCCCATCCGCCTCGACGCCATACTAAGCGTAGACGGCCTGCCCAGGCCAGGGGGATGCAGCCTGTAATGGCGTTGGCGATATGGAGACAATACAGGGTCAACTGGGTTGTTTTTTCCACGATAGCTCCATATCGCCAATGCTAATAGCTTATAAATTTATGACCGCCAGCTTGACCCGGTAGTCCTCGGGGCGGGGCGCAGGCTGGTTAGACATGGGCGGCTCGGGCGATACCTGCAGTAAGCGTATCTGCCGGTTGAAGACCTGTACTATGTCGGGGTGGATGCGTATGGGATCATAACCGCCCATCGAGAGGGTGTCGGTAATAGCGGTCTCATCGCGCACAAAGTCAAAGTCGACGTCTACAAAGCCAGGCCAGATGCAAAGGGCGTCGGCCGGGCAGCGGCTGTCGGAGATCATCCCCCTAAATACAATCCTAAAGCCATCTTGGGCTTCGGCGGCTTGGCCGGGGGCCAGCACAAGGGTGTCGGTCATCTGAATGGTTTCTAAGGGCGTACCGGTATGGTTTTTTTCACAGCCGGCGCCAACCCATAATGTCGCTAACCCCAGAGCGATTGCAAAAAACTGCTGATTCGTTTTCATCGCGTTTGTTTTTTTGGGAAGACGAGCGCCCTGCCGACGGGGTTGGGCTTCGTTGAGGGCTTTAACAATTGCTTAACTTAAGGCGCAATGCGATGTTTTTCTGTTGAATATAAGGGGAAAAGTATAAATAATAGACATTACCTTTGCGTAAAGTTTGCGCCATTTGGAATTGACGAATAAATATGTGGCGCAGCTTTTTTTGACGACCAAATCAAGCAGCCCATGAAGCGAGTGTACCCCCTTGTAAAGATGTTGTTTTTAGCGCTGATGACGCTGGCCCTGAGCAGGGCCTCTGCCCAGCCCGTGATCGACGGCGCTTTTGATGCCGCCAACTGGGGCGCCGCCCACGCAACGGCTAATGGCGTGGCCGGCTGGGCCAGTGCCAACGCCCGTAAGCTCTACATCGTAGAAACCGATTGCTACCTCTATCTCGGGGCCGAAGTGACGGCTTCGTCATGGATGGCCTGGGCTTTTATCCTCAATAGCGGGCCGGGCGGCGGCTCGGCCGATACCTGGTCGAGGTCTATTGATTATGCCCATACCAACAAGCCCAATGCTGTGCTCCGCGGTCATTTCGGAGGGTATTCCGAATTTCACCTTTGGAATGGCGCGAGCTGGACGGGCATCGGCAGCGCCGTAGCCGCTACCGAATTTGGGGAGAACATCACCGGCAACGACCAGAATGGCTGGGTGGAGCTGCGCATAGATAAAGCCGATCTGGGCTATCCTTCTTCCATTGATGTGCAGTTTTACATCACTGGCGACCAGAATGCGCATGGCTCTTTCGATGCCGTGCCCGACGACGATAACGCAACAAGCTGGAACGAGACCGGCAACCGCACTCAGCTCAACAATTATGCTGCGGCCTTTGCCCTGTCGGGCAGTCCGGTAGTGACGGTGTCGCCTGCTTTGCCAACGCCTGAAGAGCCGGTAACCGTAACGTTCAATGCTGCCTGTACGCCGCTGGCCGGCGCCGCCAAGGTATATTTTCATTCGGGGGTATCCACTACAGAAGGCGCTCCTGCTCAGTTCAACCGCACAGTGGGCAATTGGGGGCAGGACGACGGCGTAGGCGAAATGACCAACATTGGCGCTAACCTCTGGCAGATTGTGCTGCCTTCGTTGCGCGCTTACTATAGCGTAGATGATACAGAGGATGTGTTTGGCCTCAACTACCTCTTCCGCTCGGCCGACGGCACGATAAAAGAAGACCAGGGCGGGCTGAACTACTTCAATGCCGTCAATACCGGAAGTTATTTTACCATTACCGCGCCGGAGGGCTCGCCTCATCTGCAAGAGGTAAATACGGCTTTTGCGGCTACCTTTGAAGCCAATGTGGCCCCCGTAAGCTGGACCCTCGACGAGGTGGACGCCAACAACGATTTTATAGCCAACCTGAGCAGCCAGTCGGGGGGAGCTGCCTTTACCCACAACATTACCCTCGTCAATACCAGTCTGCGCCGGTTCAGAGCTACGGCCGACTTTGGGGGCGGCGTCATTAAGATCAAATATTTTGAAGCCAAAGGCTACCCAACGGTGAATCTTGTCGCCCGGCCGGCCGGGGTTCAGCCGGGTATCAACTACGATCCGGGCGACCCCACCCGGGCTACGCTGGTGCTGCATGCGCCTACCTACACCCGCTTCCGCAACGGCTTGGGCGTGCAAACGGGTACCAATCCCACTACGCCCAAAAATGTAGTATATGTGGTAGGCGATTTCAATAACTGGACAGTTGACGATGCCTATCTGATGAATCGCGACCGCGATGGCTGGGATGGCTCTGTGGATGCCGATGGCGATGGCGACCGGGGCGACTATTGGTGGATTGAACTCACGGGCCTGATACCGGGCCAGGAGTACGTGTTCCAATACCTCATCGACGGGCAATTGCAGGTGGCAGACCCCTATGCGGAGAAGATTTCCGACTTTGACGATGCTTTCATCCCCGATGAGGTGTACCCCAATCTCATCAGCTACAGGCCGCAGGCACAAGACCGGGCTTCGGTATTACAAACCAACCAAACGCCCTACAACTGGACGGCTCCGCCTTTTGCCAAACCTTCTACCAACAACCTCAATATCTACGAGCTGCACTTCCGGGATTTTACCGAAGAAGGCACCTACCTGGCAGCAATCGAGCGGCTCGACTACCTTAAAGGATTGGGTGTCAACGCCATTCATGTGATGCCGGTCTCGGAGTTCGAGGGCAACTCCAGCTGGGGCTATAACCCCAATTTCTACTTCGCTCCTGATAAGGCCTACGGAACCAAAGACGACCTCAAGCGCTTCATTGATGAATGCCATAAGCGCGAGATTCAGGTGTTCAACGACCTGGTGCTCAACCATGCTTTCTTTTCCAATGTCATGGGGCGCATGTACTGGAATCAGGCCCTCAACCGGCCCGCCGACGACAGCCCCTTTTTCAACCCCCTCCACCGCATGGTGGCCAATCCGGCCGGCTGGTGGGGCATCGACTGGAATCACGAGAGCGAGCACGTACAACTGATGGTTGACCGGGCGCTCGACTTTTGGTTGCAGGAGTATCGCTTCGATGGTTTCCGATTCGACTTTACTAAAGGCTTCGGCCAGTCGCCCCAAAACC
>CAYOTJ010000115.1:2481-2888 GCA_964406855.1 uncultured Saprospiraceae bacterium | reverse complement strand
GATGAATGGGCCAGCAACTTCAATCAGGCGCGCATCGACCTGCTCAAGCGCATGATTGATGGCATGTGGGCCAGGAACCCCGGCTCGGTGGCCATCTTCGAACACCTGGCCGTAAACGCCGAAGATAAAGTGCTGGCCGACCACGGCATCCTGATGTGGAGCGGCGTAGGCCATCACAACGATGTGAAAGGGTTTATCCTGGGTTATAATGGCGATAATACCAATATTTACGACTCGGGCATCTTTAATGCGCCGGCTCGCAATTTTATTTTCGCCAACTGGATGAGCTACGCCGAGAGCCATGACGAAGAGCGTCTTGGCTACGAAGTCCTGCAATTTGGCAATGGCATCTCTACCGAGCCCAACCCTGCCATCAAGCTGGCAAAGGCCATCGACCGGCTCAAGAT